>JALYTM010000039.1 GCA_030854305.1 Candidatus Dormiibacterota bacterium | reverse complement strand
AGATGCTGTAGCAGAGCCCGTTGCGCTCACGCACGGTGTGGAACAGCCGCGACGACATGCCCCCGCCGAGGATGTGGTTCATCACCGACAGCGCGGTGCGGTCGGGGTCCTGCGCGGGGATGCCGGGAACGGCGAAGACAAGCTTGATCTGCGGCTCCTCCTGGTCGGTCACCGTCCGCACGTTGCAGGTGTACCGCTCGCCCTGGCCCCACAGTGCCGGGACGCGCGGACGGGGCTTGGCTACGGGCACGTCGGCGAGCAGCTCGGCGGCACGATCGGCGGCGAGCGTGGCACCCCCGGCGATGGTCAGGCACATGGACGCGGGTGCGTAGAAGGAGCGGTGGTAGTCGAGGAGCTGGTCTCGGTTGGCTCTCTCGATGACGGCCGGGAACCCAGCTGCCGACCACGACATCGGCTGGTCGCCGCCGAAGGCGACGGTGCCGAGCCGGTCCCAGATCCAGCCCTCCGGGTCGGCCAGGCGTGCCGACAGCTCCTGGAGAACGACGTTGCGCTCGCGATCCACCTCCTCCGACGCGAAGAGGGGCCGGGTGAGCATGTCGGTGATGATGTCGACGAGGTCGTCGAGCGCGGTGGCCGGCCCCTCGGCGTAGTACGCCACCTCCTCGGTGTCGGTGTACGCGTTGGTGTTGGCGCCGAGCCGGTCGATCTCGCGCGAGATCAGCAGGGTGTTGGGACGGCGCGACGTTCCCTTGAAGAACATGTGCTCGAGGTAGTGGGCCAGCCCTGAGGTGTCGGCGGTCTCGTCCCGCGAGCCCGCACGCACGATCAGGAACACGCCGACGTTGCGGGAGGCGGACGGCGCGTTGAGCAGGCTGACCCCGTTGGGCAACGTGCTGACGGTGGGCTGGTAGGGGTTGAGTGGGGTCGTAGTGGTCATGCGGTGCCCGACTCCCACGACGCGAGGTAGGCCCGCTGCTGGTCGGTGAGCACGTCGATGGTCACACCCATTGCCGCCAGCTTGAGCTTGGCAACGTTGCGGTCGATGTCCTCGGGAACGTCGTACACGCGCGGCTCGAGCTCGGCGTGGTGGCGCGCGACATGCTCCGCGCACAGCGCCTGGTTGGCGAAGCTCATGTCCATCACCGCTGCGGGATGCCCCTCGGCGGCAGCCAGGTTGAGCAGGCGTCCCTCGGCGAGCACGTGAAGGGTCCGCCCGTCGCTCATCTGGTAGCTGTCGACGAAGGGTCGCGGCTTGGTGACGCTGGTGGACAGCTCGTCGAACGCGGCCAGGTTGAGCTCGTCGTTGAAGTGGCCGCTGTTGGCGACGATCGCACCGTCCTTGAAACGCTCGACGTGCTGGCGGTCGACCACGTTGATGTCGCCGGTGACCGTGATCACGATGTCGGCTCGCGGCGCGGCGTCGGTGAGAGTGGTCACCTCGAAGCCATCCATGGTCGCTTCCAGTGCCCGCGTGGGATCGACCTCGGTGACGATCACATGTGCGCCCATCCCATCGGCGCGGCTGGCCAGCCCGCGGCCGCACCAGCCGTAGCCGCACACCACCATCGTGCGACCGGCGAGCAGGATGTTGGTGGCGCGGATGAGGCCGTCGAGCGTCGACTGACCGGTGCCGTACCGGTTGTCGAACATGTGCTTGGTGAGCGCCTCGTTGACGGCCACGATCGGAAAGCGCAACGCACCGTCCGCCGCCATGGCGCGAAGACGGATGACGCCGGTGGTGGTCTCCTCGGTGCCCGCGAGCACGTCGTCGAGCTGGTCGGCACGGTTCTTGTGCAGCTCCGCAACCAGGTCGGCGCCGTCGTCCATGGTCAGCTGGGGCCGGGAGTCGAGCACCGACGAGATGTGGGCGAAGTAGCGAGCCGAGTCCTCGCCCTTGACGGCGAACGTGCTGATGCCGTGCTTGGCGACCAGCGCGGCTGCCACGGCATCGTTGGTCGACAGGGGGTTGCTTGCGCAGAGCCGGACGTCGGCTCCGCCGGCCTTGAGCGTGATCGCCAGGTTGGCGGTCTCGCTGGTCACATGCAGGCAGGCGCCGAGGCGAAGCCCGGCCAGCGGCTGCTCGCGCTCGAACCGCTCCCGGATCAGGCGGAGCACGGGCATCTCCAAGGCTGCCCACTGGATCAGACGCTCGCCTTCGTCAGCCAGGCCGAGGTCGGCGACGTCACACGAAACTGGTGCCATGACGGTCATATGTGGTCTCCGGTCAGATGGTGATCAATGAGATGTGCCGATGCTCTCCGAGTTCCGCCGCGCCGCCGAGCTCGGCAAGCTCGACGAGGAAGGCGAGGCCGGCGATGACCCCTCCCAGCTGCTCGACCAGCTGAATGGTGGCCGCCGCCGTTCCGCCCGTGGCCAGTAGATCATCGACGATCAGCACACGCTGACCGCCCGCCACCGCGTCGGCGTGGATCTCCAGCACCGCCTCTCCGTACTCGAGGGCATAGGGCAAGGAGAGCGTCTCGGCAGGCAGCTTGCCCGCCTTGCGCACGGGGATGAAGCCGGCGTTGAGCTGGTACGCCACCGCCCCACCGAGCATGAAGCCGCGCGACTCCATCGCCACCACCAGGTCGATGCCGCTGTCGCCAAAGGGAGCGGCGAGGCCGTTCACAGCGGTGCGAAAGGCGTCACGGTCCGCCAGCAGCGGTGTGATGTCTTGGAAGACGATGTCGGGACGCGGGAACCCCGCCACCTGGCGCAGCCGTGCGGCCAGTGCTGACTGCGGGTCGAGTCCCGGCACCGCGTCGGGGACCTGGCGCCTGGGCACGGCGCGATTCTACAGACAGCTGCCGTCGCCGACCTCGGATGTCCCCGCGGTCAGGACATCAGGGTCGACGGGCCCTGATCGACGGGCGTGCTCCAGTCGGTGCCGGTCGTCCACGCCTCATGCAGGTGGTTGCCGATTCCTTGCCAGAACACGACCAGCTGGCCGTTGGGGAGGGTCGCGGCTCCGGGGCCGGAGAGAACTGCCGCAGCGGCGGTGAAGCTGAGGGTGATGTCTTCCGGTGGACTGAACGAGCCGCCCCACCAGGCTTCCCAGAGGTCGTTGTTTGCGCCCTGGAGGAACACCTCCTGCCTCGCGCCGGGACCGATGGCAAGGTTCGGACCCGAAGCCGCGCTGGAGGCGGGCGCCGGCCACGCCACCGGGCCGTGCCAGGACCCGTCGCTGAACCACACTTCGTTGAGCGTGCCCGCGGAATCCTTCCAGAACACGATCTGCTGCGAGCCCCCGGCACCGAGCAGCGCGCTGGGGGGCACGGCGACGCTGTGTCCCCAGCCGTACAGCGCCGACCAGTCGATCGGGCCGCTCCAGCCGCCCTGGTACCACGCCTCCCAGAGGTCGCCTTCGGTCCCGCGCCAGAAGACCATCTGAGTGCTCCCGTCGGGGCTGAGGGCCACTGTCGGCGCGGAGCCGAGTGGTTTCGCGCCCGGCCAGTACGAGGTCCAGTCCACCGGGCCGTTCCAACCGCGGTTGAACCACGCTTCCATGAGGTGGCCGTTGGCACCCTCCCAGAACACTGTCTGGGTTCCGTCGGTGCCCTCGGCCACACTCGGTGCCGAGGCGAGTATCGGGTGGGACGCCCAGATGGAGCTCCAGTCGACGGCTGAGCTCCATGCCCCGCCGGCGAACCACGCCTCCCAGAGGTGCCCGTTGGTCCCCCGCCAGAAGAGGATCTGCTGGCCGCCCGGGGTCACCGCCGCTGAGGGAGCGCCCGCGATCAGCCCGGCGTTGTTCCACCCCGTGGTGAGGTCGGATGCCCCGCTCCACGCGTTGGTCCGGCTGGCCGACTGGAGTTCGCCGTTGGCGCCCTGCCAGTAGGCCGTGACCACGCCGTCGGGCTGGATGAGCGCACCGGGAGGCGAGCTCATGGTACCGACGCTGTCCCACAGCACCGGGCCGTGCCATTGGGTGTCATACCAGGCTCCCCACAGCCGCGAGTCGCTGCCCTCCCAGAGGACGGTCTGCACGCCGGCGGCGCTGGCGACAACGGTCGGCGGTGAGGCCAGCCTTCCCTGGTTCTGCCAGGAGGAACTGACGTCGACCGGGCCGTTCCAGCTCCCCGAGTACCAGGCGTGCCAGAGGTGGCCGTCGGCGGACTGCCAGTAGACGTGCTCCGCGCCGGAGGCAGTGAGCATGAACGCCGGGGCGGAGTTGAGCCGACCCACCCCGTTCCAGCTGGCAGTCCAGTCGGCCGGCGACTGCCACGCCCCGCCTGCCTGCCACGCTTCCATGAGGTCGCCGCCGGGCCCCTCCCAGAACACCAGCAGGCGGCCGTCGGGAAGGGCGGCGGCACTGGGCGCGGACACACTGAGTTGCGATGCCGGCCAGGCGGTCGAGATGTCCACCGGCGTGGACCAGCTGCCGCTGTACACGGCGTCCCACAGGTGGCCGTTGGTACTTCGCCAGAAGACGGTCTGCTGCGCGTCGGTCGCGGATGCGACCACCGAGGGGTTCGAGAGCACGGGCGCGGTTACGGTCCACGTCGTGCTCCAGTCGACCGGCCCCTTCCACGCGCCGCTGTCTGTCCACGACTCATGGAGGTGATTGTCCGACCCCCGCCAGAACGCCACCTGTTGCCCCGCCGACTCGGCCACCGCGACCTTGTCCGCCTGCATCAGCGGGTTGTGCAGCCAGCCGACGATCGGCGTGTAGCCGTTGGCGATCACCGTGGAGCCGCTGAGGCTGAACTGGTCGGCGCCCGTGGGCGTGCCGTTCTCCTGGACGATGCTCACCGTGTTGACGGTGACCGCGCTGACCACGGCGACGTGTCCATTGGGATCCCAGTAGCTGCCCAGCCAGCCCTGGCTGAACACCATCAGGTCGCCCTGCCGTGGCGGCACCCCGCCACCCTGGGCAAACCTCTGCAGACCCATCGGCAGGGCGGGTCCGGCGTTCCACATCTGGTAGGCCGACCCGGCGGCACCGCCGTAGCCGTCCCAGGTCGCCGGCTCACCCCACGCGTAGTACGCGTAACGCTGGGCCAGCTCGGTGCACTGGAACTCGGGGCCGAAGGTACATCCATTGGGTGGCCCACAGCCGCTGTTGCTGAAGGAGCTGCCATTGCCGTACACGCTGAGGTTCGAGCACCGCGCCACCCACGTCGCCCACTGGCAGCCGTCAATCAGCTGGGCTCCGTAGGGGCCGGTGCTGCCTTGCGTCTGGAGCACGCCGAGCATGCCGTGCGCGAAGGTCTGCGCGGCCGAACCAGCTTGGACCGAAGCCGCGGGAGCGGCCACCGTGACGACGCCCAGGAAGGCGACGATGGCGGCGAGTCGGTGGCGCAGTGCACGCGTCATCGATAGGGATACCTGTGACAGAACCATTGGATGCGAGGCCATCGTGTCACCTGCCTCACCACGCTCTGGTCGCGGCGCGGCAACGGATCGGTGGCCGCGTCGCGGCGATCCGTGGTGTCCGGCGTGGGGTCGCCGGGCTGGTTTCAGCGTGGCCACAGGGAACGCTGGGTGGGCTACTGTGAGCCCGTCTGCCGCCGTGCGAGCACCCGCTGTCCAACCCTTGGAGCCCATGTCGGAACCCCTGACCGACGGATCCCCTCCGGCTGACGGCGCCACCGAGGCGGCCGCCCTGCGCGCCGAGATCGCACGCCTGTCGCAGGAGTTGAGCGCGCAGCAACAGCTGTACATCCAGCTCTCCGAGACGCTCAAGAGACAGGAGGAGGACACTCGCGTATTCCGCCGCCAGCTGACCGTGCGCATCGCCGAGGGCATCGCACAGGCGGTCACAGTCACCGCTCCGCCGAACACAGCGCGCCGGCGGTGGCTGTACGCCGCCGTCCAGGCCGTCGGGGTGTTGAGGCGCGAGGGACCGGCGGGACTGCGAACGGCGGCGCACGAGCGGCGGCTGGGGCGCGACGCTCAACTGGTGCACGGTGTGCGCGCGCAGTACGACGCGTGGCGCGGTGTCCACGAGCCCACGGCGGAGCAGCTCGCGGAGATGAGAGAGGAGAGCCGCGGCTGGACCGGGCGACCGTTGGTCAGCGTCCTGGTGCCCACATACGAGTCGAACCCGGAGTGGCTGCGACCCGCCCTCGACTCGGTGCTGGCCCAAGCGTACGAGAACTGGGAGCTGTGCATCGCCGACGACGGCTCGCGCGACCCGGCGGTGCGAACCTGCCTCGAGGAGTACACCACCAAGGATCCGCGCGTGCGGGTGGTGTTCCGGCCGCGCAACGGCGGCATTTCCGCGGCCAGCGCCAGCGCGCTGGAGATGGCGACCGGGGAGTTCGTCGCCCTGCTCGACCATGACGACGTGCTCGCTCCCCATGCGCTGTACCGCGTGGTGAAGGCGCTGCATTCCACAGCGGACGCGGACGTCGTGTACTCCGACGAGGATCTCCTACTGGTCGACGGCCGCCGCGTTCCCGGGTTTTTCAAGCCTGACTGGTCCCCGGAGCTACTCACGTCGGTCAACTACATGTGCCACCTCGCGGTGCTCAGGACGCAACTGGTGCACGACGTCGGGGGCTTCCGGGACGGTTTCGACGGAAGCCAGGACCACGACCTGCTGCTTCGCGCAACCGAGAAGGCGCGCACCGTCGTGCACATCGCCGACGTCCTCTACTCCTGGCGGCAGGTGCCCGGCTCGGTGGCGTTGCACAGCGACTCGAAGATGTACGCGTACCAGGCCGGGCGTCGCGCCGTTGCCGACGCAGTCGGCCGTCGTGGCCTCACCGGCAGCGTCACCCTCGGTGCGCAGCTGGGCACGTACAACGTGCGACTGGTCGTCACCGGCTCACCGCGGGTCGCGATCGTTATCCCCACTCGCGACCGGCTCAACCTGCTGCTTGCATGCGTCGACAGTATCGAGCGGCGGTCGACGTACCGCAACTGGACCATCACCATCGTCGACAACGACAGCAGCGAACCGGCAACACTCGACTACCTTGCCACCACGGCGTACACGGTGGTGCGCGCCCCCGGCCACTTCAACTACTCGCACCTGGTCAACGTCGGACGTGACCACGTCGACGCCGACTACATCCTCACCGTCAACAACGACGTGGAGGTGCGCAGTCCGGACTGGATCGAAGCGATGCTGGAGCAGGCACAGCGACCCGAGGTGGGCGTGGTGGGCGCGCGGCTGCTGTACCCCGACGGACGGCCTCAGCACGAGGGAATCGGCGTCGGCAACGTGGGCGGGGCCAGCACCGCCGTCAACCTCGACGCCGGGTGGCTGGGGTCGGTGATCCGCGACGTGAGCGCTGTGACCGGCGCATGCCAGATGACGCGGCTGACCGTGTTCGACGAGGTGCACGGCTACGACGAGAAGCTTCACGTGGGATACAACGACGTGGACTTCTGCCTGAGGGTGCGCCGCGCCGGCTACCGCATCGTGTACACCCCGCACGCCGAGCTGGTCCATCGGGAGGGTTCGACTCGAGGACCGCTGAGCCCGGCCGCGGACGAGCGGCTGTTCTACGAGCGGTGGACGGCCGCCGGCGGCCTGCGCGACCCCTACGTCAACCCACACGTCCGCCACCTCAACCCGTTGAGCCTGCGGGTGGGAGCCGGTGAGCACCGGGAGTGACCTCGCGGACCCCGCCGTCAACGGCGGTCGTGAGGCGTTGACCGCTGCCTCGCCGGTCCGTTCGCACACGTCGGGGTGGCGCGCGTGGGCATACCGGACCGAGGTCAGCGGCGGCGCAGGCGCGGCCCATGCGGTGTCGCTGATCGCAGCCCTCGCAGTGCTGACCTATTACGGGGCACGGCAGTGGTTCTTCACCGACGACTGGGAGTTCATCGTCCGCAACCTGCCCGGGCCGAGCCGGCTCGGGCTGTTCGTACCCCACAACGAACACTGGTCGACGATCCCGTTGCTCGTGTACAAGACGCTCTTCGCAGTCTTCGCGCTGCGCACGTACCTTCCGTACGAGCTGTTCGACATCTGCCTCCACGTGCTCGCCGCCCACCTCCTGTGGCGGCTGGCGTTGCGGGTGGGCGCCAACCCGTGGACGGCCACCGCCCTGGCCGCCACCTTCCTCGCGCTGGGGATGGGGTACGAGCAGATCCTGTCGGCGTTCCAGGCCACATTCGAACTCTCCCTGTGCTGTGGGCTCGCCTGGCTACTGGTGACCGACTCCGGGATGCGCGAACGCCCCCGAGTGGTGGCCGGCTGGGTGCTCGGGGTTGCCGCCTCGATGAGCTCCGGGATCGCCTTGCCGATGATCGCGGTGGTCGCGCTGGCGACCGCCGGCCGCCGAGGTCTGCGGTCGGCGGCGGTCGCCGTGTCCGTCCCCGTCGCGGTCAACGTCGCCTGGTATTTGGCGATCCGTCCGCAGCAGACGCTGCCCGCCACCGGGCATGCTCTTCTGCTCCTCCCGGCGTTCGTCGCGCGTGGTCTGACGGCCACGGCCAACGGCGCGGTCGGCCTGTGGTGGACGGGCACCGCGCTGTTGGTTGTTCTGCTGGGATGGATGCTGCGGCGGTGGCGCGTGCTTCCACCGATCGCATGGAGTGGAGTGGTCGGCTCGTTCATCCTCTTCGCGATCGTCGGGCTGGGTCGTGTTGCGCTCGGAGTGGAGCAGGCCACAACGTCGCGGTACCTGTACCTCGCGGCCGCCCTGCTCATGCCGACGGTCGCGCTCGCGCTGACCGCCGCCGCGCGGCGGCGCCTGCTCTGGCAGGCGGCGGTTCTCGGGCTCGTCGCGGTCAGCACGGCGCACGGGGCGGTCGTGCTCTTCCACCAGTTCCGTCAGCAGACCGCGGTCCGAGCCGCCGACCGGGACATCGTGATGGCGGCAGCAACCGTTATCAGCTCGGGCACGCAGGTGCTCGGTGGCCAGGCCGACCCCATCTACGGACCCGACATCGACCTCGCCGACCTGCGCACCCTGGTCGCGACCGGCGCGCTGCGGGTGACGCCACCTGCGCCCCTGAGCATCCTGACCGTGGAAAGCCGCATCGAGGTATCGGTGTCGGATGAGCCCGTGCTGTCCGGGGCGCCGCCATTGCTGCGCGTGGTGCAGGGAATGGAGCAGGGCGCCGGGCAGTGCACGCGGCTGATCCCCGGCGCATCGGGGTCGGCTCGCGTGCAGCTGATCTTCTCCGCCCCGGCGTCCGTGGCGATCGCCCCGGCCGGTGCGGGGACAGTCGTCATTGTGCTCAGCGCCGCCGACCATCCCGGCCTGGCAGCGCCCCCCACCGCTGTGACAGTGGGCGCCGGCCAACGCGAGTTCCTCAACATCAGCGCGCCGCAGGCCACGCCGACCCTGACCCTTCCCGGCGGCGCGGTCCTCTGCGGCGTCTCCTCGTGAGTGGACGACGCGTGTCGGTCGCCGCAGCCCGCGCGACAGTG
>JALYTM010000038.1:8627-9299 GCA_030854305.1 Candidatus Dormiibacterota bacterium | reverse complement strand
GTACCCGGTGAGCGTGGCAAGGCCCGAAGGCAGCGGCGGCGTCCCGGGCTCGGCGGTGGGGACAGTGCCGCCGGGGGCGACCGTCCAGCGCAGCACCGGCTCTGCGAACTCGTCGTCGGTCGCGACCTCGAGCGGCGAGACCGGCGCCGAGGCCACCGGCCGGTTCATCTGGTCACGCAGGCGATCGTCAATGCCAGCGGTGAGGTTGCGGGCAACCAGCAGGTCCGTGGCCACCATGAGCACCAGGAGCCCCAGCCCGACCACCCCCATGGTGATCGCGGCGATGCGCAGTGCCCGCTGCCGCAGCGGCGTTGAGTTCATGTCGCGAGTATCCGGTAGCCGACGCTGCGCACCGCGGTGATCGCGACTCCCGCGCCGGTGATCTTGGCGCGGAGCCGCGCCACGTGCGCCTCCAGCGCGTTGGTCGAGATCGAGTCGCCCGCGCTCCACACACTCTCGGCCACCAGGCCGCGGGGAACGACCGCCGGGGCGCGCCGCATCAGCAGCTCGAGAATCGCGTACTCCAGGGGGGTCAGCGACACCGGCCGGGCGCCCGCGTGCACCTCGTGCGTCGCCGGGTCGAGGGTGAGATCGGCGACCCGCAGCACGGGTGCAGATCCCAGCGGCGGGCGACGCAGCAGCGCGCGGATCCGGGCCAGCAGCTCGCCGAAG
>JALYTM010000038.1:0-8617 GCA_030854305.1 Candidatus Dormiibacterota bacterium | reverse complement strand
GGTCCCACGGGTCGCCGTCCAGAAAGAAGCGCCGTGCCCGGCGGTCGAGGGCGAGCTGGCCGATTTCGACCCCGTCATCGGTGCCATGGGCGCGGCGCACCAGCGCCCGTAGCCTGGCCTCGACCTCGGCCAGGTCGAACGGCTTGACCAGGTAGTCGTCGGCTCCGGCGTCCAGCCCCTCGATGCGGTCGGCGCTGAGGTCGCGGGCGGTGAGCATCAACATCGGGGTGCGGTCGCCTCGCGCCCGGGCCCTGCGGATAACCTCGGCACCTTCAAGGCCGGGCATGCGCCAATCGACGATCGCCGCCGCGTACTCGTTCACACCGAGCAGCAACAGCGCCTCGTCGCCGCGGTCGGTGGCGTCGACGACATAGCCGTGCTTGACCAGCCCGCGGCCGAGCACCGACCGCAGGGCGGCGTCGTCCTCAGCGACGAGCACTCGCACGGTCACGCTCCTCACTCATGGCCGGACAGGGCGACCGGGGACGGCCTCGCGCAGTCACCCGGACGCCGCGCGCGCCGCGAAACGCATCCGGGCATGGTGACAAAGTACCGGCTGCGGCTGACGACTCCCTGACCCGCACGCTGTCCGCTGTGAGCTCAGCCCACCGGGGTGGAGGGGGGCGCAACCTGCAGCGGCGCAGCGGCGCTGCCCACATGGTCGCCATCGAGCCGGTCCGCCGGGGACGGCCCGATGCCGAGAACTTCCCGGTACACCGCCGCCGTGGCGCGCGCCGTCACTGCCCAGCTGAACCGTTCCCGGGCACGGCGCCGGGCTGCCGCGCTCAACCGCGAGCGCAGGGCGTCGTCGTCGAGCAGGCGGCCGATGGCACCCGCCAGGGCGGGCGGGTTCCCGGGCGGCACCAGCAGGACGGTCTCTCCGTCGCGCCCCGCCACCTCCGGCAGCGCGCCCGCGGTGGTGGCCACCAGCGGGGTTCCACAGAACATCGCCTGAAGGGCCGGCATCGAGAAGCCCTCGTACAGCGAGGGAACCACGGCGATCTGCGCCTCCGCGTAGTTGCGGGCCACGCCGGCGTCGTCGATGCCGCGAACGAACCTCACCGCGTCCCCGAGGCGCAGCTCTCGCAGCGCTCGCGCCACGGCCCCGCCGGGCTTCGCCTCCCCGAGAATGACCAGCTCCACCGCACGGCGTCGGCGCAGCTCGGCGACGGCGCGAAGCAGCGGGACCACCCCCTTGAGCGCCATGTCCGAGCTGGCCACCGCGAAGATGCGGCCGGGGACGCGCCCGACCTGCGGCTGCGGAGCGAAGACGGCGTCGTCCACGGCCACGGGCACAACACGGATGCGCGCCGGGTCGACCTTCATGGTGTCGACGATGTCCTGCCGTGACTGCCTGCTGACGGTGATCACGCGGGGCAGCCTCCGCGCCACGCGGTCCTGCATGGTGTGGAACTGGTACCAGCGTCGAAGAGTCGTTCGTCGCCACAGGTTCATCGGCCGCGAGAGCTCGAGGTCGCGGTCGATGACCACGGCGTGGTGCACGCTGGCCACCACCGGCACGCCTGCGCGGTGGAGGCCCAGCACTCCCCAGCCCAGGCAATGGTTGTCGTGAACGATGTCGAAGCGGTCCCGCTGCGCGAGCAGGAGGCGCCGGGCCCGCAGGCTGAACGTCAGCGGCTCGGGGAAGGCGGCGGTGCACAGCATGGCGAACTCCAAGCCGTCGATCCAGTCACGGAACTCACGCGGGCGTGGCGTTCGAAAGGGGTCGTCGGCACGGTACAGGTCGAGACTGGGCACCTCGACCAGCGGAACGCCGTCGACGAGGTCGGGGTAGGGCTGGCCCGAGAACACGGTGACCTCGTGACCGAGATCGCGCATCGCCGCTGAGAGGTGCCGCACGTACACGCCCTGGCCACCCGAGAACGGGTTGCCTCGGTAGCTGAGCAATGCGATGCGCAGGCGCGCGGGGTCAGGCATGGCGCCGGATGCTAGCCGCCGATCACCCTGCACGGCGCGGCATGCCGGCAACAGACGTCGCCGGGCGTCTATCGTCCGGCGCCGTGCTCGACCCTCTCCCCCCTTCAGTGATGACTGCGGCCGACCTCCGGGCGGCACGGGCCGCCCGGGGGTTCATGCCCCACGACGAGGGCGTGGTGCTCCATCGCGCGGGGGTGGCGGCGGCTCCACGTGGGCTCATGCTCGAGGTGGGCAGCTACTGCGGGAAGTCGGCCATCTACCTCGGGGCGGCAGCGCGCGCGGCCGGCAGCGTTCTCTTCAGCATCGACCACCACCGCGGCTCCGAGGAAAACCAGCCGGGGGCGATGTACTGCGACCCCGCGGTGGTCGACCCGGACAGCGGCAGAGTGGACAGCCTCCCCCATTTCCGCCGCACCGTCACCGCGGCCGGTATGGAGCCCCACGTGGTCGCCGTGGTCGGCCGGTCGGCGGTGGTGGCCCGGCACTGGCGCACCCCCCTGTCGTTGCTGTTCATCGACGGAGGCCACAGCGAGGAGGCCGCCCAGGCCGACTACGCCGGCTTCGCACACCACCTCATGGCAGGCGGTCTGCTGCTCATCCACGACGTGTTCCCGCACCCCGCCGACGGTGGCCAGACGCCATTCCATGTGTACCTGCGTGCCCGTGACGACGGTTTCGCCGAGCTGGCCGTCGAGGGCTGCCTTCGCGTCCTCGTCCGCTGATCAGGCGGGCCTGCTCAGTCGGTCGCCGACAGCACCCTGGCGACCACGCCGCCCTCGAGCGCGTCCGCGGCCAGAACCACCGCCGCGCTGGTCCAGGTGGGCTGCTCGTCGGGGGGAAAGATTCGCCCGTCCGTGAAGTTGGCCCCCGTCCAGTAGGCGGCGTCGTCGCCGCGCAGGTGCTGCGCCCACCCGAACAGCGCGCGGGCGCGACTGTGGTCACCGCATCGCACCAACGCCATGACCAGCTCGCACGTCTCGGCGGCGGTGACCCACGGCCGATGCGAGACGCAGCGAACGCCGCGCAGGGGAACCACGAAGTCGTCCCAGCGCAAGGCGATGCGCGCCAACGACGCGGCGCCGGACACGACGCCGCACAGAACCGGGTAGTACCAGTCCATGGCCCACTGACGCTTGTCCCAGAAGCTGCCCGGGCGCGATCGGATGGCGTCGGCGAGCCGCGTCCGCGCCCGGTTCCACTCCGGATGTGGGACGCCCAACGCCTCGGCAAGCTCAGATGCGCAGGCCAGGCTGAGGTGGATGGACGAGGCTCCGGTGATCAGGCCGCGACGCCAGGGACGCCCGTCGGCGTCGCACGCCCACCACACGGTGCCGTCGTCACCCTGCATGGAGAGGACAAAGCTCAGCGCGCGCTCCACGCAGGAGAACTCCCTGCGCACGTCCGCCTCGGGGGCGCCTGACAGCAGCCGCAACCACAACCCGGTGGCAACATAGGCGCACAGGTTGCTGTCAAGGGTGGCATCAACAACGAGGTCGTCGCGGTAGGCGGCGTGCCACGAGCCGTCGGGTCGCTGCACCTCCGCCAGCCACCTGTATGCACGCGCAGCCTCCACGTGCAATCCGCCGGTGTCCAACGCCATCGCGGCCTCGACGTGGTTCCACGGATCGACCTGCCCGCCCTCGTACCACGGGATGCTGCCGTCGGGCCGCTGCACACGCGCAATGGCGTCGACGGTGGCACTGATGTCGCTCCGGCTGAGGATGGCGTCGATCACCGGCCGAGGGCGTCGGGACGGCGCGCGTACAGCACCACGCTCTTGCCCAGCATTGGATTGAGCGTCCGTTCCAGGCTACGGGTCCAACGCGGCCGCCGCATCAGGTCGTACACGAGAAAACGGTGGTACGCGCGGGCCAGCACCGCCTCATCCCGTGACACACCCAGCGCGCACCGCAGCCACCAGTAGGGCGAGTGGAGCGCATGCGCGTGGTGGTGTGGACCGGACAGAACGAAGCCGGATCGGCGCAGCCGCGCGGCGAGCTGGCGCCGGCGGTAGATCCGGACGTGACCGCCGGGGGTGTCGTGATATTCGCGCGACAGCGCCCAGCAGACCCGCTCCGGCCACCATCGCGGCACGGTGACCGCCAGCCGGCCACCCGGGCGCAGCACGCGGCACAGCTCGGTCATGGCCGCGCCGTCCTCGGTGATGTGCTCGAGCACCTCCGCAGCGATCACCACGTCGAACCCGTCGTCGTCGAACGGGAGGTGGAGTGCGTCGGCGACGACAGTGCGCAGGCTGCCACCAACAGCCACCTCGCCGGCGGCGCTCATCGCTCCCGCCATCCGCTCCACCTCGGCGAGCGCCGCGCTGTCCAGGTCAATGGCGACCACCTCCGCGCCGTGGCGCAGCGCCTCGAACGCATGGCGGCCGTTGCCGCAGCCGATGTCGAGCACGCGTGTCCCGGAGCTCAGTGCCAACCGGGTGAAGTCGACGGTCAGCACGGCATCGCCGCCCTCGCGGGCACGGGGCGTCGGGAGGGGGGCACGGCGTCAAACAGTAGCGGGCCGGGTAGTCACACCGACGCGTCGCTGCCGGCGCGCATTCGCGCGCCTCATCCAACCACGTCGGTGAGGTAGGCCGCGTACCAGTTCGATGCGATGTCATGCTGCGCGGCAGCAAGTGCGAGCGAGCCGGCGCACACGCGGTCGTGCAGCAGATTCTCGAGCGCGTCCTTCTGGTGATAACCCGGTGGCGGCGCCGCGAGCTCCGGCCACAGGTTGGCGTTGTCGTTGTCACCACCCAGCTCCAGCGGGATGAGGTGGTCGAGTTCGTAGGTCCCGGAGGGTTCGGGGTAGGGGATGCCGTACTCGGCGTACACCTCGTGGTATTGCGCGGACCCGACCGACCTGTGGCTGGTCGCCCAGCCCGGTGTGCAGACATCGGCAGTGGTGACGCCGGCGAACGTCTGGCCCGGCGTGAGGTGCGGATTGGGCAGGGCGACGCCGCCGGCGGGAGTGGGTGGCGCCGTGGGGACGTCGGTCGGTGGCAGCGCAGTCGGGGTCGGGGCGGGGACGTCGGTCGGCGGTGGCGACGGCAAGGTGGGGCCCGATGCCGTCGGGTCCGCGGTCGGCGTGACGGCGGTGTTCTTCGAGCCGGAGCCACCGTGCCCCGCGAGCACTGCGATGAGCAATACAGCGAGCAGGAGACAGCCGCAGCCGCCCCCGGTCGAGCGGCGACTGGGGCGGCGGCGCGGTGCGATTACCGAACCGCCGCGGTGATGACGCCCCCCGCCACCCCGAGGATGTGTGTCACGTGGCCGACTGTACTCCTGCGTGTTGATTGCCCCGGCCATCGTGACGACGCAGGCCCGACGCAGCCGCCACCGAGGCACCTACGATCCGGGTCATGATCACCCGCGCGCCCAGCCCCGACACCAGGGTTCGCCGTCACCCCGAGCGGGCGCACTACGACCGCGAGACCGTCGACCGGGTGCTCGACGAGTGTCTTGTGTGTCACCTCGGGTTTGTCGCCGGCGGTAGGCCGTTCGTGATCCCGACCATCCACGCCCGGTCGGATGACGTGGTGTACATCCACGGCTCCAACGCGTCGCGAATGATCGGCTCGCTGCAAAACGGCGTGGAGGTGTGCCTCACCGCGACCATCGTCGACGGCGTCGTGCTGGCCCGCTCGGCTTTCAGCAGCTCGATGAACTACCGGTCGGTCTGCGTGCTGGGTCGTGCCGAGGAAGTCACCGAGGCGGCGGAGAAGGAGACCGCCTTCGCCGCGATCGTGGAGCACATCGCCCCCGGCCGCTGGGCCGACTGCCGTCACCCAACCCCCAAGGAGGTGGGCGCTACGACGGTGATGCGGCTGCCGCTGGCGGAGTACTCGTGCAAGGTGCGCACCGGGCCGCCCATCGAGACCGGCGACGACCTCGATCTGCCTTTCTGGGCGGGGGTGGTTCCGCTGCAGCTCGATGGTCGACCGCCCGAGGACAGCCCCAACCTGCGCCCCGGGTGCGACCGGCCCGCGTACCTGGGGTCGATCGGTCGGTGAAGGCGAGAGCGACCGCCAGGCGACCGATGACCCCTGTCGGTGCGGTGGTCCGCGGCGCCGCGGCCGGGGCGGTCGGCACCGTCGCCATGGACGCCTTCCTGTACGCCCGGTACCGGCGCCAGGGAGGAACCGAACAAGTGGTGCCCTGGGAGTTCGGCGGCCCCAGCGACTGGGAGCACGTCTCGGCGCCCGCACAGGTGGGCCGCCGCCTCTGGGAAGGCTTCACCCAGCGAACCCTCGACGCCCGTTTCGCCCGCCTCACCAACAACGTGATGCACTGGGGCTACGGCGTGGCATGGGGTGGCGCACTGGGGGTGGTGGCCGCGTCGCTGCCGCGCTCCAATGCCGTCCACGGGCCTGCCCTCGGCGTCGGTGTCTGGCTCAGCAGCTACGTCGCGCTGCCCCTGGCCGGGCTGTACAAGCCGATCTGGCAGTACGGCCTCGGCGAGCTCGCGCCCGACCTCGCCGCCCACCTGGCCTACGGCACCGTCACCGAGCGGACGTTCCAGCTGCTCGCGTACAAGGACACATAACCCGCACCTCTCCGGAAATGGTTACCATTCGTGAACGATTACCGGGCGATAAGCAAGCGGGTGGGCTATTGACGGTGGCGGTCGCCGCGGAACAGAACGCACCGGCCCTGGGGGGCATCGCGCCGGGAGCCTACGCAGGCGTTCCTGAGCCGCTCAGCCGACATCTGCCCCTGCTCGTCGACGGCCTACACCGCAGCGCCATCCCGATCACCAGCGCCGTCGGTTTGATGGCCTCGTACCACGTCGGCTGGACCGACTCGCGTGGACGGCGCGTGCAGGCCAACAGCGGAAAGTTCTTCCGCGGCTGCCTCGCGTTGTGGGCGGCGGAGTGCTGCGGAGGGGCGCCGAGCGACGCCCTGCCGGTGGCCACCGCGGTCGAGTGGATGCACAACTTCACCCTGGTGCACGACGACATCCAGGACGGCGACCTGGAGCGACGCCACCGGCCCACCGTCTGGGCGGTCTTCGGCGAGGCGCAGGCGATCAACGCCGGGGACGGCCTCCACGCCATCGCCTACCGGGCCCTGCTGGAAGGCCGCGACCGCCCCGCCCGGCGACTGCGCGCCGCCGCCTCCCTCAACCGCGGCGTCCTGGCCGTGATCGAAGGGCAGTGCCTCGACCTCGACCTCGAGGGGAAGGTCGACACCACGCCCGCCACCTACTGCCGCATGGCGCGGGGGAAGACCGGCGCCCTGATCGGGGCGGCCCTCGAGGCGGCGGCCGTCCTCGTCGGGTCCCGCACCGCCAACGCCACTCAGCTGCGCCGCGCCGGCGTGGAGCTGGGCCTCGCCTTCCAGGTCCGGGACGACTGGCTCGGCATCTGGGGGGACAGCGCCCTCACCGGCAAGGGTCGGGGCGACCTCGGTCGCCGCAAAGTGACCTACCCGGTGGTCGCCGCCCACCAGGCGCTCTCGGGGGCGCCGCGGCGCGAGTTCCGCCGCCTGTACGCCGATCCGGATGCCGATGAAGCGAGGATCAGGGCGCTCATCGACCAGTCGGGAGCGGCGACGGTGATGAGCGATGCGCTGCTCCGCCACACCTCGAACGCGATCTCGCTCGCGCAGACCGCCGGCATCTCGCGCGACGGCCTCGACGACTTCGCCGGCATCGTCAGCTTCATCGCCGAGCGGTCGGCCTGACCATGGCCCAGGTCAACGAGATCCCCGCCGACGCCCTGCAGACATCGACGCGGAAGGCGGACCACCTGCGCATCAACCTCGACGAGGACGTCGCGGCCAAGGGCGTGCACAGCGGGTACGAAGACTTCCATTTCGTTCACTGTGCCCTGCCCGAGATCGACCTCGCCGAGGTGACCACGGCCGCCTCCGTGCTGGGCTGGCGGCTCAACGCGCCGCTGTTCATCTCCTGCATGACCGGCGGGACGGAGGAAGCCCGGTGCATCAACGAGGCGCTCGCTGAGACCGCGCAGGAGCTGGGCCTGGCCCTCGGCCTGGGCTCGGCGCGGGTGCTGCTGGAGCGACCAGCGGCTCTGCCGAGCTTCGCGGTCCGCCGCCTCGCGCCCTCGGTGCCGCTGCTCGTCAACCTCGGCGCGGTGCAGCTCAACCGGGGCGTGGGCACCGACGGCTGCCGCCGCCTCGTCGGCATGCTCGAGGCCGACGCCCTGGTGCTCCATCTCAACGCGCTCCAGGAAGCCCTGCAGCCGGAGGGCGACACCTGCTTCGCGGGCCTGCTCGGGCGCATCGAGGCCGTCGTCACAAATCTCGACGTCCCGGTGATCGTCAAGGAGGTCGGCTGGGGCATCTCGGCCGACCTGGTTCGCTCCCTTTTTGCGGCCGGAGTGGCTGCCGTCGATGTGGCCGGCGCCGGCGGCACCTCGTGGAGTGAGGTCGAGCGTCACCGCCTCGATGGCAGCGCGGCGCGCGTCGCCGCCGAGTTCGCGGGCTGGGGCATTCCTTCGGCCGTCGCGCTCTGCCAGGCGCGCGCGGCGGCACCGACCGAGGTGATCCTCGCCAGTGGAGGGGTGCGCAGCGGGCTCGACCTCGCGGTCGCCAGCGCTCTCGGGGCCGACCTGGTGGGAGCGGCGGGGCCGTTCCTGCGAGCCGCGGCGGCCGGTGCGCAGGCGTGCATCGAGCTGGCCTCAGAGTGGATCGAGGTGCTCCGCATCGCCATG
>JALYTM010000037.1 GCA_030854305.1 Candidatus Dormiibacterota bacterium | reverse complement strand
CTGTATGCACGCCCAAGGAGCCGCCGCCGGCACGGCCCGGCTGCAGCTCCCTGGGCGCTGACGAATGAGGCTCCGCCTCGGAGGTCACAGTAGACCGAGAACCTTCGTGCCCGGGATGGTGCCGACGCGGTTGGCGCTGCCGTCCGCGGTGAACATGGCGGCGGCGAACTCCCCGGCGGCGTTGTGGTACTTGTTGAAGACGACCGCCCCGATGACACCGACGTACTGAATCTGGTGTCCCGCGGCCAGTGCCTTGGCGCCATCAGCGAAGTTGCTCACCACCACCGCGCCCGGCTTGGCCGACACCACCTGGGTGACGTACTGGTTGTAGTAGGAGCCAATGGTTGTCTTGGCCATGATCATCGCGAGTGCCAAGATGTTGATGCCGTCATACGCGGAGGCCGGAGGTCCGACGGCACTCAGGACGTCGGCGATCGCCGACGTCCTGGAGTCGGCCTTCAGCGCCGCCTTGTAGGCGGCGAACGCGGGCGTCGTCTGGCTGAACGATGACCCGACCAGGTACACGTCCTGGGTGACGTACGTCGCGCCGACCACGTTGGAGAGGGCGCTGAAAAAGTCCGGAGTGAGCGAGTCGGTGGCGGTGACCATCGCCGGCAGCGAGCCGTTGTTGAGCTGCTTGTACTCCGACATGAACGTGGCCGTGGTCTGCGGGTCGGCGGACCAGATCAGCGCATCCGGCTTGGCCGCGATGACGCGGGCCACCTCGCTCGAGTAGGACGAGGCGTCGGCAGGGATGGTCAGCTGCAGGCCGAGCGTGCCGCCGAGCTTGGGCATCGCCGATTGCAGGCCGGGAAGGTTGCCCTCGGAACCGATTCCGTTCTGGAACACGACCGCGACGTTCTTGAAGCCCTTCTGCACGGCCCAGACCGCGAAGGCCGCGCCGTTGGCGTCGTCCGACGGCGTCAGCCGCCAGTAGTACGGGTAGCTGTTCTGGGTGAAAGCAACCAGCCCATTGGTGGTGATGATCGGGATCCTGGCGTTGTTCACCAGGGGCACCGTGGTGGCGGCCGTGTTGCTCTCGAGTCCTACGGTCATGTCCAGGTTGGTCGTGGTCGCGATCGCGCGGGTGACGTTGGGCACCGCGTCGGCTGCGTCGCCGGTGTCGTCGATGGCCGAGCAGGTGATCTGCTTGCCGAGGATGCCGCCGGCCTTGTTGATGAGGTCGGTGGCGGCGTAACACGGAGCGGAGAGCAGCTTGCCGAACTGCGCCGCAGGCCCGGTGAACGGGGCGATGACCCCGGCCGTGATGTTGCCGCTCTGGGTGGGCACAGAGGAGGCTGAGCTGCCCCCGGAACTTCCGCAGGCGCTCAGCAGCACCACCGCTCCCACTACCGGGACCGACACGCGCCAACTTCTCGGGGAGCCCATGGAAAACCTCCTTGTGAAGGTACGACGTGGCCGCGGAACCGGCGCGCGGTTATCCACCCTACTGCGGTGAGGACTACCATAGTGGGCACCGGCCACAAGTGCAAGGGGCGCGACCTCGTGTTCGCTGCCCATACGCTCGCGGGTCCAGCGTCCAGTCGAGGGAGGCACCATGATCGACGACGGTGTTGAGGTCAAGTTCCTCCCCGGTGTCCCGCCGCAGGAAGGCGGCTGTCCTGCGCTCTCACCGCGGACGGTGCGCGCCGACGGCATGGTGATCGACTACGACACGGCCGTGACCATGCGCGATGGCGTCGAGATCTACGTCGACGTCTTCCGCCCCGACGGCGACGAGGCGGTCGCCCCGATCATCGCGTGGGGTCCCTACGGCAAGCATGGCGCGGTCAAGTACGACATCTTCCCCAAGCACGGCGTCGACCCCGCATGGACATCGTCGTACGCAGGCTTCGAGGCTCCCGACCCCCTGTACTGGACGCGACACGGTTACGCGGTGATCAACGCCGACCCGCGCGGGCTGTGGAACTCCCAGGGAGACGCTACCTTCTACTCGTCGCAGGAGGCACGAGACGTCTACGACCTCATCGAGTGGGCGGGCACACAGCCGTGGAGCAACGGCAAGGTGGGCATGTCGGGTGTCTCGTACCTCGCGATCAGCCAGTGGCGCGCCGCCGCCGAACAGCCGCCGCATCTCGCCGCCATCAACCCCTGGGAGGGCGTCAGCGACCGCTATCGGGACATGTCGTACCACGGCGGGATTCCCGAGGACAGCTTCGGGCCGATGTGGCGGTCGCGCCGTGTCCCTTACTCCACCGGCATGGTCGAGGACACCGTCGCCATGCAAGCCGACCATCCACTCTTTGACGAGTACTGGGAAGGCAAGGCCCCGGACCTCAGCCGAGTCGAGGTTCCTGCGTTCGTCGTCGCCAGCTGGTCGGACCAGGGCCTGCACACGCGCGGCACTCTGGAGGGATTCAAGCGGATCAGCTCGCAACACAAATGGCTGCTCGTGCACGGGCGCAAGAAATGGCAGTTCTACTACCGACCCGACAACGTCGAGCTGCTGCGCCAGTTCTTCGACAGGTTCCTCCGCGGCCTCGACAGCGGCGTGGACTCATGGCCACGGGTCCGTCTGGAGGTGCGCGAACGCTTCTGCGTGGGCGACACCCGCGAGGAAAGGGACTGGCCGCTGACCACAGCCATTCCCCGGGCGTTGCACCTCGACGCACAGTCCGGAAAGCTGGTCGACTCAACCACCGTGGAGGAGAGCGAGGCGCGCTACGTCGCCGGCGGCAGCGAGCACGCCGAGTTCACGCATCGTTTCAGCGGCACCACCGACGTTGTCGGCCCGATGGCATTGCGCCTCTGGGTCGAGGCCGAGGGCTCGAATGACATGGACCTCTTCGTTGCCATACAGAAGCTCGACGACAACGGACAGATCGTGCCCTTCTCGTTCCTCAACGCGCTCGAGGACGGCCCGGTGGCGCTGGGATGGCTGCGCGTGTCCCACCGAGCACTGGTCGCGGAGCGATCCACGCCCTTGCAGCCCTGGCACGGGCACCAACGCGAGGAGCCGCTGTCGCCCGGCGAGATCGTGCCGGTGGACATCGAGATCTGGCCCTCGGGAACACGGTTCTTCGCAGGCGAGCAGGTGCGCCTGGTGGTCCAGGGCAGCGACATCTACACGTACCCGGCAGGCACCGTGCACATGGGCCACTCCAAGACGCGCAACGCCGGCACACACGTGATCCACACCGGCGGGCGGTATGACTCCCGTCTCCTCGTCCCGGTCGTCCCCGGGTAGCCGCTGGGTACTGTTCAGCGATGCACGTCCTGATTCTGCTCGCCCTCCCGGACGCCATCCGCGAGCAGTACCGCGCGCGCCTCCAGGCGGCATTTCCCGACGTGACCGTCACCGCCGTCGAGCACCACACCAAAGTGGGGCCGTACATCGCCGACGCCGACGCGCTGATCACCTTCGGCGCGCACATGTCCGACCAGGTCCTCGAAGACGGGGTGAAGCTGCGGTGGATCCAGGCACTGGGCACCGGGGTCGACGGCATCGCCGACCGTCCAGCGTTGCGACCGGGAACCATCGTCACCAGCCTCCACGGCCTCCACGGAGCGGCCGTGTCGGAGGCGGCGCTCGCCTCCATGCTGGCGCTGGCACGCGACCTCCGTCGTTCCATCGTCAACCAGGTTGCAGCCCGGTGGGAGCGCTTCCCGGTCACGCTTCTGCGCGGCAAGACCGTGTGCATCCTCGGGGTTGGGATCATCGCCGAGGAACTGGCGCCGAAGTGCGCCGCTCTCGGCATGACCGTGGTGGGGATCTCCTCGGCACCGCGCGTCCTTCCGGGCTTCACTGATCTGCGTCCGCACCAGGCGCTGGAGGAGACGGTTAGCGAGGCGGACTACCTGGTGGTGCTCGCGCCGTACACGGAGGCGACGCGCGGCATCGTCGATGGGCGGATCCTCGCCGCCATGAAGCCGACGAGTTTCGTGGTGAACGTGGCCCGCGGCGGTGTCATCGACGAGGCGGCGCTGGTCGATGCACTCGACCGCAAGGCGATCGCGGGCGCAGCCCTCGACGTCTTCAGCGAGGAGCCACTCCCGGCGGACCATCCGTTGTGGAGGTTCGACACCGTCCTGGTCACCCCGCACACCGCGGGTTTCCACGTGGGCTACGCTGACGACGCGCTGCCGATCGTCGAGGAGAATCTGCGGCGATTCATCGCCGGTGACGAGGCCGATCTCATCAACATCGTTCCAACGCCGGGCGGCGAGACCCCATGACCGCGCACTCGGAGCGGGTCAACCAACCGATCCCGACGTCGGAGCTGGAGCGGCGCTGGACAGCGATTCGCGCCGCCATGGAGCGAGAGGGTGTTGACGTCGTGGTTGCGCAGGCCAACAACGACTTCATGGGCGGGTACGTCAAGTACCTGACCGACCTTCCCGCAACCAACGGCTACGTCACCACGGTGGTCTTCCCGCGCGACGAGCCGATGACGGTCATCGGCCAAGGCGCCACCGGCATGAAGCAGGAGTTCGGGCCGGACGGGGACGGAATCCGCCGCGGCGTGGCGCGTTTCCTCGGCACGCCCAGCTACGCGTCGGCGCACTACAGCGCGGGCTACGACGCCGCCTTGGCCGCGTCGGTGATGGGTCGGTTCGCCCAGGGGACGGTCGGCATGCTCGGCACTGCCGCGATCTCCTTCGCCCTGATCGACGGCCTCCGTCGTGGCGCTCTGCAGCGAGCTCGGTTCGTCGACGCCTCACCGCTCGTCGACCCTATCAAGGCGGTGAAGAGCGCCGTCGAGGTCGAGCTGATCCGGCAGACCGCCGCAGCGCAGGACGAAGCGATGCAAGCAGCGCTGGACGCTGTGCGGCCCGGGATGCGGGAGCTGGAGGTGGCAGCTGTGGCTGAGCACGTGGGGCACTCCCTCGGCAGCGAGCAGGGGCTCTTCCTGGCCTATTCGGGGCCGGCGGGCCGGCCCGGCCAGATCGTCAACCGCCAT
Source organism: Candidatus Dormiibacterota bacterium (assembly GCA_030854305.1). GTDB lineage: Bacteria > Chloroflexota > Dormibacteria > Aeolococcales > Aeolococcaceae > Aeolococcus. The sequence continues at coordinate 4,449 of JALYTM010000037.1, read as the reverse complement.
CTGCAACACCGCGTGCTCGAGAAGGGCGACCAGTTCAGCCTCCTCATCGAGAACAACGGCCCCGGCGGCTTCTACTGCGAGCTGGGACGGAGCGTGGTGCTGGGCAGGGCAACGCACGAGATGAAGGCTCAGCAGCAGTTCGTGGTCGAGGCGCAGCAGTTCTGTGTCGACCTTCTCCGTCCGGGCGCCGACTGCGCTCCGATCTGGGGCGCGTACAACGCGTTCATGCGCGACCACGGACGGATGGAGGAGAAGCGCGTGCACTTCCACGGCCAGGGGTACGACATGGTGGAGAGGCCGCTGGTTCGCCACGACGAGACCATGCCCGTCGAGGCGAACATGAACTTCGCGCTGCACCCGGCGTTCAGCAGCGAGCACGGCTACAGCTGGGCCAGCGACAACTACCTGGTCACGGACGAAGGGACCGTGGAGCGGCTGCATCGGTTTCCGCAGGAGCTGCTCGAGGTCGGGTGATCTCGCCGAGCCGCGGAGAGTTCCGCGCAACGGGCGGTTCGGCACCCTCGGGTAGAGTCCCTGCGGTGACCCTTGTCCTTCTCACCGGTGCCACACGTGGCATCGGTCGCGCCGCCGCCATCGAGCTGGCACGTGGTGGTGCCGAGCTTGCGCTGGTGGGACGCGACCCCGAGCGCGTCAGAGCTGTTGCCGCTGAAGCCCGGGCCACCGCGGGCGGAGCGGAGGTCCACGAGCACGTGGCCGACCTCACGCTCATGGCTGAGGTCCGATCGCTGGCCGCTGAGATCCGTGAATGGCACGCGCACATCGATGTACTGGCGAACAACGCCGGAGCCGTGTTCGCGACGCGACAGGAGACGCGAGAGGGCTTCGAGCGCACCTTCGCCCTCAACCACCTCGCGCCGTTCCTGCTGACCAACCTGTTGCTCGACCGCCTCGGGGGCGGGCGCGTGGTGACCACGTCGTCGGATGCTCACCGCGGCGGGCACCTCGACCTGGACGACCTGCAGTCGGCGTCGAAGTACTCGGTGAGGACGTACGGCACGACCAAGCTCTGCAACATCCTCTTCACGCGAGAGTTGGCGCGGCGCAACCCTCAGCTGCACGCCAACTGCTTCCACCCCGGCGTGGTGCGCACCGGCTTCGGCAAGAACGAGACCGGGCTGATCAAGCTGGCCCTGGTTCTCGGCGGTCCCTTCCTGCGGTCGCCGGAGCGTGGGGCTCGTTCGCTGGTGTGGCTGGCTCGCTCCGATGAGGCGGCGTCGCTCACCGGCACGTACGTGGTCGATGAGAAGGTGCGCACACCGACCGCGCAGGCGCGGGACGACGGCTTGGCCGCTCGCCTCTGGGCTCGGAGTGCTGAGCTCGTCAACCTTCCCAGCGCGGCTGTCTGACGCCCACGGGTTGGGGACCGTGACCACCCTCCTCCCCGCCGCCGTCTCGGACTCCGGCAACGCGCCGGCCGCAACAGAGGCGGACGTCGCACTGTGGGGGATCGGGACCGCAACGCCGCCGCACCGGGTGAGCCGGCGCGAGGTCGTGGCCGTGCTGCCGCGCCTGTGGCCGGCGCTGGCGCGACGGACGTCGCTGCTCACCGACGGCCTGGACGAGGAGTACCGTCACCTGGCGCGCCGGCCGGAGGAGATGGTCGTGGGCTTGACGCCTAGCGAACAGACCTCGAGGTACCTCGACATCGCCCCGGCGCTGGCAGCGGCCGCCTGCGAGCGCGCGATTGCCGCCGCTGATGTGCAGCGCGACACCATCGGGCTGTTGATGGTCACGTCGTGTACCGGCTTCGTCCTTCCCGGGCTCGACGCCCACCTGGTCCCCATGCTCGGCCTTCGCCAGGATGTGTGGCGGCTGCCGATCGCGCAGCTGGGATGCGCCGGGGGCGCCGGCGCGCTCGCCCGCGCAGCCGGCTGGTCGCGTGCCAATCCCGGCCGACAGGCGCTGGTCGTGGCCGTCGAGCTTCCATCCTTGACGTTCCGGCCCAACGACGACTCCCTCGACAACCTCCTGAGCGCTCTGGTCTTCGGCGATGGCGCCGGCGCCGCGGTTCTCTCGGCGGGTCACGAGGGCACACGCACGTTTCACATCGGCCGCGTCCGCAGCGTCCTGGTGCCGAACAGCCGCGACGCGCTGGGATACGACCTCGCGGACAACGGCTTCCGGGTCACTCTCTCCCGGCGCTTGCCGGCCGTCCTGGCCGCGGCCGTGCCGCGCCTGGTCGAGGATTTCTGCGGACCGCGCATCCCCGCGGGACTGGACGCGGTGGCCCTTCACCCCGGCGGTCGCGCCATCATCGATGCGGTCCAAGCTGCCTTGGGGCTGCACGACGGGCAGCTCACGGCCACCCGATCCGCTTTGCGCAGCACTGGCAACACCTCGTCCGCCTCCATCTTCTTTGTGCTCGAGCAGCTCGCGGCGTCTTTGCCGTCCGGGTCGGGGACGGGGTTGATGCTCGGGCTCGGCCCCGGTGTGACCGTGGAGATGTTGGAGCTCGGGTGGGGCTGCTGAGCACACCGGCTCGGACCGCGCTGGTGGCCGTCCTCGCGGCACAGCGGGTGGCCGAGCTCCGCCGGTCGTCCCGCAACCGCGTGCAGGCCGGCGACGGAACCCCGGCCTCGCCAGAGACATATCCTTTGATGGTGGCGGCTCACGTGGCCCTGTTCGCCACCGCCATCCGGCCTCGGCGGCGCCGCCGGATCCCGGTCGCCGTCGAGGCCAGTGCTCTGGCCGGCGTTGCCGGTGCGGTGGCGCTACGCCTGTGGGTGGTCGGCACTCTCGGCGAGACGTGGAATGTCACCGCGCACGTGCCCGCTTCGATGCCCGTGGTCAGGTCCGGTCCGTACCGATGGCTTCGCCACCCCAACTACACGGCCGTGGCCTTGGAATTTGCGTGCCTGCCGCTGGCCGTGGGCGCGGTCGACGATGTGCTGTGGCTGTCGGCCGCCAATGCCCTGGTGCTGTGGCCGCGGGTTCGTGCTGAGGAGGCGTTGCTCGACCGCGTCCCCGGCTATCGCGAGGCATTCGCAGGTGTTCCGCGGTTCCTTCCGGCGGTCCGGCGGCGGCTCAGAAACCACCCAGGCTGAGCCAGTCGCGCGGGCCGAGCGCGCCGAACCCCCAGTACCCGCAGTTGATCCCGAGCAGCTTCGCCAGCGCCTCAGGGCGATCCGAGGTTCTCGCCACCGCCCTGCGGCCCACACCGGGATTCCGCGCCATGAACAACGCAAGTGAGGTCACCCTCGTCCGGTTGCGCCACAAGCGGGCGTGGTCGCGTCGGTAGCGCCACTCGGCGGTTCCCCGGTCGACGTCCCCGCGGAGGACGGCGCTGAGGTGTGCGCCGAGGCGCTCGGCGAGAAGTAGGCCGATGGCGATGCCTTCACCCGTGGTCGGGTCGTCATAGCCGGCCGCGTCGCCGACCAGGAAGAGGCCTTCCGACGCGACCGTCCGCGGCCGTTGGCGGAACTGCCCGGCGGCGAGGACCCTGCCGACGAGCTGGGCATCACGCAATTCGGGAACCGCCGTGCGCGCGGCCCGCTCATAGGCACGGGCGCTCGCACCGATTCGTTTCCGTCCGCCCAGCGTCGACACCAGCAGAAGGTCGGTGCCCACCGGAGCCTGGTACCACTCCTGCCCGTCCGCGAACGTGACCGTGATCCGGTCGACAGTGCGGACATCGAGCATCCAGTGGCCCACCAGCCCGTAGCGGCCGCCCGCAGTGGCCGTTCCGGTCCACCCGGCAGCGGCGCGCATCGGCGAGTGCAGACCGTCCGCGGCGACGACCATGTCTGCCGGGACGCTGCCGTCGCCGGTGGCGACCGCGGTGATCCTCCCCGCGAGGTCCCGGCGAACGCCGGTGGCACGGACACCTTCGACCAGGGTGACGCCGGGTGCGGCCCGGAGGGCGCCGGCTAGGGCCAGGTCGAACGCCGTCCGGCGGACACCCAGTCCCCAGCCCTCACCGCCCGCCGGTGGACTCGGGAATGCGGCGTACGCGTGCGGCGTGTTCACGCCGTGGGAGTACGCGACGCCACGGATGCGCGGTGGATCGGTCGCCAGCACCGCGTCGAGGACCCCCAGCCGCCGCAGCACCGCGACGCCGGGCGGCATCAGCCCCTCGCCACACGCCTTGTCTCGGGGAAAGCGCGCGCGCTCCAGGACAGTGACGGCGTGACCTGCCGCACTCAGGGCGAGCCCGGTTGCCACTCCACTGGGACCGGCGCCGACGACCACAACGCGCGCTTCAGCCATTCCCACAATGATCGGTCGTGGGCAGGCTCACCTCGCAACTTTCATCGACATGGCCCACTGCCGCCGGTCCTTGGGCGCGGTGGGGGGCTGGCTCTGCCTTGCCCTCCCGATCGGGGCGCCCGCGGCCGACCTCGTGGGCAACGACGACGGCCTCGCAGTGATCTTCACGAGGTGGAGGTCTCAGGCTGCTGCGTCGGAAACCACCTCCGGTGCGGCGGCGGC
>JALYTM010000036.1 GCA_030854305.1 Candidatus Dormiibacterota bacterium | reverse complement strand
CACAGGGGGAGATGGATCGAATGTTTGGGTGACGCCAGCGACGCACAGGTGTAGGCGCCGATCGCGAAGAAGGCCGCATAGCCGAGGTCGAGCAGCCCCGCGAAACCGACGACGACGTTGAGGCCGAGGGCCAGCAGCGTGTAGATGGCCAGCGAGCCCGCCGCCCACAGGATGAAGTCCGGTGCCTGGTGAAAGATGAAGGGGAGCAGAAGGCCGAAGGGAAGGGCGAGCGCCGCGAAGGCCATCGTGGGTCGCCGGATCACCCATTCCCGCGGCCCGTAAGCGGCAGCGGCGAGGATGTACCCCACCATGGTCAACCACACCGCCGAGTCGGTGATGGTGTGCGAGTCGAGCACGCCGAACATCGGCTCCTCCTGCACCACGCGCGCGAGCAGGAACACCAGCAGGGCGCAGAGCAGGCCGACGGCGGCGAGGATCACCCGGGCCTGGTCGACGGCGCGCGGCACGGTCCGCTTGCGCGCCCGATAGACGATCTCCAGGATCGGCGACAGCAGCATGACCAGCATGCCCACGCCGAGGATGTACACCAGGATGGTGCCGATCCCCGTGGGAGCGGAGCTCACCACGTCCTGCGGGCTGAACCCCACGCCGCTCGAGGTGGGCCGCACGAACCAGGGCAGGAACCATCCCATGCTCAGCAGGAACGCAGACCCGAGGCAGAAGATCCAGAAGGTGCTGGTGCCCGATCCCAGAGGACGCCGCGCCGGCGGTGCGGTACGTGAGCTGCGCAGCACGGCGAGTCCCAGCCTAGGCACGGGTGGTCACATCGACGCCGAACAGGCCGGTGGGACGGAACGTGAGGATGATCACCAGGATCGCGAAGATCAGCGAGTCGCTCCACTCCCCGCCGGCGAGCTGACCACCGAACACGTAGATGATGCCGATGATGAACCCGCCGATCCCGGCGCCCACGATGTTGCCGATTCCGCCCAGCACCGCGGCGGTGAAGGCGATGATGCCCAACCGGTAGCCGAGGCTCCACTGGATCAGGTTGTAGTTGATGCTGTAGACGATTCCGCCCGCGGCCGCCAGCGCCGACCCGATGAAGAAGGTCGCCGAGATGGTGCGGTTGACATTGATCCCGCAGAGCAGTGACGCGTTGCGGTCCTGCGCGGTCGCGCGCATCGCCTTGCCCAGGCGCGTGACCCGCACGAACGCACCCAGCGCGAACATCATGCCGACCGCGGTGACCACCACGAAGAGGTCCTTCCAGCTGACGGTGATCTGGCCGATGGTGAGGGCTGAGCCGGTGATCCAGGAGTCGTTCTTGGTGGGCACGTTGTCGGCACCGAACTTGACCAGCATGAAGCCCTCGAGCAGGAACGAGACGCCGATGGCGGTGATCAGGGGCGCGAGCCGCGGAGCGTCGCGAAGCCGCCGGTACGCGACGCGCTCGATGGCCATGCCGGTGAGGCCGGCGGCGGTCATCGTGGTCAGGAAGAGGATCACCAGCGCCAGCAGGAGGCCGACGCCGTTCTTGGCCGCCAGGCTGTTGACGAAGCCACCGAACGAGGTGGCGATGATCAGTGCGTAGAACCCCGACAGTGCGAAGACGTCACCGTGCGCGAAGTTGATCAGCTCGATGATGCCGTACACCATCGTGTACCCGATCGCCACCAGCGCGTAGATGGCGCCCAGCACCAACGCGTTCTTGATCTGCTCACCCATCAGCGTCAGGCCGCCGGTGGTGTACACGAAGAGGATCGACAACGCTATCCCGATCACCAGGATGTGGGGAAAGAACCGCTGCACCAAACCGTAGAACCGCCGCAGCATGCGGAAGGTCTGGACGAGGGCAGGGCTGGTGGCTCCGGCCCGATGCGAGCGGGGCAGAAGTCCCCGCTGGTCCACGAGAGTGCCGCCGGCGACGGCAGACGACGCACCGCTCCGCGGCGCCGGTCCCTCATCGCTCACGGTGCACCCCCTCAGGTGGGCCTACAGAAGGCGAAAGAAGAAAGGGGAGAGCGCAGCTCCGCGCTCTCCCCTTGGATGCAACTCGGTCAGCCGGAGACTGAGACCTTGCCGGTCGCGTCGGCCGTCAGCAGCTCCTTGGGAGCCCATTTGGTCCCGCTGATGGTGTAGAGGCTGAACCCGGCGTGGGTCGTGTCGCCGTTGGCATCGAACGCGACCGTCCCGGTCGCGCCCGAGTAGCTCAGCTTGTGCAGCTGCTCGACCACGTCATCGCGGAACGTCATCGCGTCGCTGGGTGGCTGTCCGTTGTTGGCAACCAGAACCGCCTTGATCGCCTGGATCAGGCCGTTCATGGCGTCGTAACCGTACGGGGTGTACGGGCTCTCGGTGCCGGGCTCGCTGTACGCGGTCTGGAAGTCCGAGTAGAACGTGGTTGCAGTGGACAGCTTGCTGGCGTCGGGCGCGCTGGTCACCTCGGCGCCGGCAGAGTTGGACCCCGCGTCGGTGATGAACTTGTCGTCCTGGCAGCCGTCACCACCGAGCTCAGGCAGGCCTGCGGGCATCTGGCTGCGGAGGATTCCGCAGCCGTTGCCGGATGTGCCGCCGAAGAAGATCACCTGCGCACCCTTGGACTGGGCGTCGGCGATCTGGGTATGGAAGTCCTTGGTGCTCCCGGGCAGGCTCGCGGTGCCCACGATGGTTCCACCGTCCTGCGCGAAGTATTTCTGGAAGAACGTCGAGAGACCCCTGCCGTACGTCTCCTGGTCGTCGATGGCGTACGCCTTGGTGAACTTCAGCTCCGTCTGGGCGACGTAGGAGAGGATCTGGCCCTGGGTGATGTCGGTGCCGATGGTCCGGAAGTACGTGTGCGGTCCGGGGTACAGCGAGGCGGTGTTCACGTCAGGGTTGGTCCCGGCCTGGGTGAGGCCGGGGTTGGTGTTCGAGGGGCTGATCAGAGCCAGGTGGTTCTGGCTCGCGACCGGGATCTCGGCCACTGCGACGCTGGAGTTGAACGGGCCGACGACGCCCACCACCGACTGGTCGCTGGAGAGGGCGGTGATGTTCGCTGCACCCTGTGCAGGGTCGTGACCGTTCTTGAGCACGGTGGCGTCGTCCTTGCTCACGTACTTGAGCGTGCAACCGCCGAGGGTCTTGGCCGTGTTGGCCTGGGTCACCGCGAGATGTGCCGCCTTCTCGACGGGTGGCCCGTCGGTGGCGTCACCGCCGGTCAGGGGCAGGTCGGTGGCGACGGTGATGGTTCCCTGGCAGGAGGCCAAGCTGGTCCCGCCGCCTCCGCCGCTGCTGCTGCTTGCGGGTGTGGCGGTCGTACCGCATGCCGACAGCGCCGCGATGCCGAGGGCACCAACGACTGGCAGCAGCCTTCTGGACAATTTCATCAACGTCTCCCCCGGTGAGTAGTGAGCTGGATGTGTGCTATCTACACGTCGAACCGGGCAACTGTCAAACGAGGATCGCGTCGAACCACCGGTACGCGTCGAACGTACAACCTGCACCTACCGAGGAATGCGAAGCGATGTATGGGTACGAACAGGTCGTCGACGGTTGGCGGGAGCGAGCCTGATGGCGGCAATCGTCGCGTCCGTCATCAGCTTTGTGTTCGCATGGGTGGTGTTCACGCGATTCATCCTCACCGGTCGCCCGGCGTTTGCCGCGTGGACGGTCGGCCTGTTGATCTTCTCCGCCGCGGCCGCGTGCCAGGCCGCCGGAGAACGGGCCGGGTTCGGGCCGCCGCTGTTCCGTGCCTTCTACCTCCTCGGCGGCGTGCTCGGCGTCATCTGGCTGTCGATGGGCACCCTGTTCCTGCTCGCCCCCCGTCGCGTCGCGCGAGCGGCTGTCACTGTGCTCGGCGTCCTCACGCTCGGCCTGGCAGTCGATGCCGCCGTCGTCCCGGTCGACGCGGCCAGGCTCAACACCGCCGCCGGCGTCCTGGGGCAGGCGATCTCGAACGGTTCGCCCCTGCAGCTGGGGGCGGTGGTTTTCAACATCCTCGGCACGCTGATCCTGGTGGGCGGATCGGCGTGGTCGGCGTACCGGCTGTTCCGGACCAGGGCAGGCCTCGACCGGGTGGTGTGCAACCTGCTGCTCACCGTCGGCGCCTTCGTCATCGCCGCCGGGTTCAGTGCGGCCAAGATCGCCGGGGGGTCGCTCGACACCCTCGGGGTCTATGAGGCGGTCGGCATCGCCGTGATGTTCGCCGGGTTCCTCAGCCTCGGTCGTTTCTGAGGCCCACGCCCGCCCCGGAGGCACACCGCGCCATACCCGTCGAAGCACGGGACTCGCTACGCTGCAGTCGGACCGCGCCCCGGGAGACCGCGGACCGACACTGGAGGAGATGCGGTGACCGACCTTGCCATCCGGCGGAGTGACAGCGCGGGCGTCTGGCGGGAGCGCGACGCCGAGCTGGTGTCGCCCGCGTACAGTCGATACAGCGACCTGGTCATCGACCACGCCCTCGGCGCTCACCTCCACACCGTCGACGGCCGTGACGTCCTCGACTTCGGCTGCGGCATCGGCGTCACCAATCTCGGGCACCTGCACCCGGCGGTGGTCCGTGCCGTCCACGAGCAGGTCGACCGTCTCTGGCACACGTCGGTCACCGCGGTCAACCCGCTGCTCGTGGATGCGGCCGCCGCGCTGGTCAGCGTCACCCCCGAAGGCCTCGACCAGGTGTTCCTCAACAACAGTGGCGCGGAGGCAGTCGAGTCCGCGATCAAGCTGGCGCGACGCTCGACCGGTCGCACCGAGATCATTGCGTTCACGGGCGCATTCCACGGCCGCACCTACGGCGCGCTCTCGCTCACAGCCAGCAAGGCGAAGTACCGCGACGGAATGGGCCCCTTCCTTCCCGGCGTTCACCACGTGCGCTACCCGCACTGCTTCCGCTACTGCGACCACGGTCGCGACCAGCAGTGCCCGATCGCCCGCGGTGACGAGCTCCAGCACCTGTTCAAGACCACCGTGCCTGCCACCAGTGTCGCGGCCATCTTCGTCGAGCCGTTGCAGGGAGAGGGCGGCTTCGTGGTGCCGCCGCGCGATTTCCTCCCCACGCTGCGGCGCATCTGCGACGAGAACGGCATCCTGCTGGTCTGCGACGAGGTGCAGAGCGGGTTCGGTCGCACCGGGCGCTTCTTCTGCGTCGAGCACTTCGGCGTGACCCCCGACATCATGTGCGTCGCCAAGGGCTTCGGCAACGGCCTTCCCATCGCCGGCCTGGCCGCCAGCCACCGGGTGATGTCGGCCTGGCACCCGGGCGACCACGGCACCACCTACGGCGGCAACGCGGTGGCCTGCGCCGCCGCGGTGGCGGTCATCGAGACCATGAAGTCCGAGCGGATCCCCGAGCGCGCCGCCGCGCTGGGACGGCAGGTGAAGGACCGCCTCACCGGCTGGACTGACGAGTTCCCGGTGATCGCCGACGTGCGCGGCCTCGGGCTCATGATCGGCCTCGAGTTCATGCGCGACGGCGCTCCCGCGTCCGACCTGGCCCACGCCGTGCAGCGCCGCTGCATCGACAACGACCTGCTCATCCTCACCTGCGGCATCGACGACAACGTGATCCGGCTGCTGCCGCCGCTGACCATCCCCGAGGACGAGCTGACCCGCGGCCTCGACATCCTCGAGCGATGCGTGCGCGAGGAGGTGGGGAGATGAGCGCCGTCAGCGAGCGTACCGAGGTGGGCAACGTCATCACCGGCGAGAGACGCCCGGCGGCCGGCGGACGCACTTTCGAATCGCGCAACCCGGCCCGCCTGAGCGACGTGGTGGGCAACTTCCCGCGCAGCTCCGCCGCAGACGTCGACGCAGCCGTCGCGGCCGCCCAGGCCGCGCTGCCGGGGTGGCGGTCGACACCGTGGCCCCGCCGGGGCGAGATCATCCTGGAGGCGGCGCGCCTGCTCACCGAGCGCAAGGAGGAGCTGGCGCGGCTGATGACCAGGGAGATGGGCAAGGTGCTCACCGAAGCCCGTGGCGACGTGCAGGAAGCCATCGACATGGGCGTCTTCATCTCCGGGGAGGGCCGTCGCGCCTACGGCGAGACGGTGCCCAGCGAGCTGCGCAACAAGTGGGCGATGACAATGCGCCAGCCGCTCGGCGTGATCGGCTGCGTCACCCCCTGGAACTTCCCGATCGCGATTCCGTCCTGGAAGCTCTTCCCCGCGGTCATGGCCGGCAACACGGTGGTCCTCAAACCGGCAGAGGACACGCCGATGTGCGCGCTGCGGTTCGTCGAGGCGCTGGAGGATGCGGGGCTGCCGCGGGGCGTGGTCAACGTTGTGTTCGGCGACGAGGAGGCAGGCGACGCGGTGGTGCGCCACCCCGGGACGCTGGCCATCTTCTTCACCGGCAGCGCGGACACGGGCCGCCTGATCGCCACAACCTGCGGGTCGATGCTCAAAAAGGTGTCACTGGAGCTGGGCGGCAAGAACGGCATCGTCGTCCTCGATGACGCCGACATCGAGCTGGCGGTCGAGGGAGCGCTGTGGGGCGCGTTCGGCACCGCCGGCCAGCGTTGCACTGCCTCGTCGCGCCTGCTTGTGCAGCGCGGCGTGCTCACAGAGTTCACCGACACCTTGGTGGCTCGGGCGCAGGCGCTGAAGCTGGGCGACGGACTGCGTGACGGCGTCGACGTCGGGCCGGTGATCAATGAACGCCAGCTGCAGCGGATCCACTCCTACACCGAGATCGGTGTGGGCGAGGGCGCCGAGCTGCTGACCGGCGGACACATCGCACGGGACGGCGACCTGGCCGAGGGTCACTTCTACGAGCCCACCGTGTTCGGCTCGGTGACCACCTCGATGCGCGTCGCGCAGGAGGAGATCTTCGGGCCCACCACCGTGGTGATGCCGGTGGCCTCGGTCGACGAGGCACTGAGCGCCGCCAACTCCACGCAGTTCGGGCTCAGCCTCAGCATCTACACCAACGACCTGCGCCACGCATTCCGGGCCATCAACGAGCTGGAGTCCGGGATCGTCTATGTCAACGCCCCCACCATCGGCGCCGAGATCCAGCTCCCGTTCGGGGGCACCAAGAACACCGGCAACGGCTCCCGCGACGCCGGCGGACATGTCCTCGACGAGTACAGCGAGTGGAAGTCGATCTACATCGACTACAGCGGACGGCTGCAGCGCGCGCAGATCGACACCGGCGCAGAGTAACAACGCATGGTACAGCTCGAGGAGCGAACCATCCTGCACCGTGGGGGCCGGGTGCGCTACCTCATCGGCGGCACAGGCCCGCCACTGGTGCTCTGCTTTCTCGGTTCTGCTGAGAACTTCGAGACCTGGGTCGGCGATCTCGCCGCGATCCGGACCCTGCTGATCCCGGACCTGCCCGGCTGCGGCGGATCGGACCCGCTGGACCGCGATCGCCACACCAGTCGCCCGCTCAGCGCCGCCGTCGGTGCGGTGATCGACGACGCCGGGCTGGACCAGTTCGAGGTGGGGTCGCTGTGCCTGGGAACGTGCGTCGCCATGGCGCTGGTGCGCGACCGCCCGGGGGCGGTGACCCGCCTGGTGCTGCACACGCCCCTGCTCGCTCCGCCGCTGGTCCGCCCCCGGTTCCACCGCCAGGTCCGCGGGCTGATGGCACCGGGACTGTTCCCGGCGATGGTGTGGCTGAGTCGAAGGCGCCTGGTCAGTGATATCTACAGGCGCGTGCTCGTCGAGGGCGATGACATCGACGCGTCGGCGGCGGAGATGAACTTTCGCAACCAGGTTCGCGCTCACCCCCGGGCCCTGCGCGAGTGGCTGCTTCACGGCACCCAGCGCAACGACCTCGGCCTGCTGCGCCGGTGTGGGCGCCCCACGCTGATCATCGTCGCCACCGACGACCGCATCGTCGATGTTCCCGCCCTGCGGGCTGCGGTCGACGACATCCCGTCGGTGTCGATGGTCGCCATCGACGACGCCGGTCACGGCTGGACCGAGCGGTACGTCCGGCGCCAGCTCGACCTGATCAACGCGTTCCTGGCCGATCGGCCGCTTCCGCTCGCCGGCGCCGCCTGAGCGCATGACCCCCCTGCCGTCGACCGCGGACTGCGTGATCGTCGGGGGCGGCGTGGTCGGGTGCAGCCTCGCCTTCCACCTCGCTCGCCTCGGGATGCGCCCTCTGCTCCTCGAGAAGGGCGAGTTCGGAGCCGGGTCCACCGCCCGCTGCGCCGGTGGCGTGCGCCAGCAGTTCGCCACCGAGGTCAACGTCCGCGTCGGCATGCTCAGCCGCCGGCTGCTCGAGAGCTTCGAGGAGGAGACGGGGTCGACCGCTGACCTGCGCCAGATCGGCTACCTGCTGGTGGCGACCACGGCGGAGCAGATGGCGCAGTTCCGGCGCAACGTGGAGGTGCAGCGCCGCGTCGGGCTCACCGATGTCGAGCTGCTCGACCGTGCGGAGGTCGCCGCTCGTGTGCCCGACCTCAACATCGAGGACGTGCTGGGCGGCACGTTCTGCGCCAGTGACGGCCTGGCGGGGCCCAACGAAGTCACCTGGGGGTACGTGTCCGCGGCTCGCCGTGAGGGGGCGACCGTGCTCGACGGCGTCGAGGTCACCGCCATCGAGCGCAGCGGTGACGCTGTCACCGGCGTCGTCGCCGGCTCCGAGCGCGTTGCCACCCCGATGGTCGTCAACTGCGCCGGGCCCTACGCGGCAGGCATCGGCAAGCTTGCGTCGGTGGCGGTGCCGGTCCGGCCGTTCCGGCGCCACCTCTTCCTCACCGAGCCCTTCTCGTTGCTGAGCAGTCCGCCCTTCACGGTGGACATGAAGACCAGCTTCTATTTCCACCCCGAGGGCAACGGCATGCTGCTGGGCATGAGCGACCCGGCGGAGCCCTCGTCGTTCGACACCACGGTGGACTGGGCCTTCCTCGAGCACCTCGTCGAGCACGCCACTCACCGGGTCCCGGCCTTTGCGCGGGCGACCATCCGCACCGGCTGGGCAGGTCTGTACGAGGTGTCCCCCGATCACCAGGCGATCGTCGGCGAATCGGAGCTGACCGGCTTCTGGCTGTGCTGCGGGTTCAGCGGCCACGGGTTCATGCAGGCGCCGGCGATCGGACGCCTGCTCGCCGCGCAGATCACCGGTCAGAGCCCGGAGATCGACCTTTCACCCTTCTCGCCGTCGCGCTTCGCGGCCGGTGCCACCGTGCCCGAGACGGCCGTCATCTGACCGGTCGCCGGCGACCGGCGGTCGCGCGTCAGCGCCTCCGCGCGCGCGCGAAGTTGGCTCCGATGAAGCAGACCACCGCGGCCGCCGCCGCCGCCACCGCGTGCTTGTAGTGACGCCCGAACGGCTTGGCGAGAATGGCGGTGTCGGTGGTGGCGTAGAACACGGCGACCGCAACAAAAAAGATGCCGAGGAGGAGCAGGAGAACCGTCAGCAGCGAGACCCGGTTGGTCATGGGCGAATACCTCGTAGGTTCAGCGCAGGAT
>JALYTM010000298.1 GCA_030854305.1 Candidatus Dormiibacterota bacterium | reverse complement strand
ACGCGATGCGCTGGCAGGCGGAGGCGCGGATGTCGTTCAGCATGCCGGAGGGGTACATCATCACCCGGCTGCCGTCCGGCCAGAGCGTCCAGGGGCCGGCGCCGAGCGTCACCTCGGTGGTGTTCGCGGGCATCGTGGCCGGGTCGACGACGCTTGCCTCGGTGTCGCGGGACCAGCGGGCGTCGATCGCCGCCGACCTGCGCGGCTGGAACATCGAGGGAGTGGTGCTGGTCGACGGTACCCCGCACGGCGACGCGGTGGCGGAGCTGGTGGGCGCCATCGTCGGCAGCGGGCCCGGCGTCGACGAGCTGGGCGCGACCTACTGGGCGGTGCCCTGAATGCCCGGCTCGAGGTGACCGGTATCGTTCCAGAGGCGGATCGATGGCCAGTCGTGCTCCCAGCCGACCTCCGAGATGCTCGCCGTGGACAGGTAGAGGAGACGCCCGATGAGCGCCTCCTGCTCGATCCATCGTGCCGCCAGCATGCGCAGCAGGTGTCCGTGCGCGAACACCGCGACCGCGCCGCGCTCGGAGCGCAGACGGGTGACCACACGGTCGGCGCGGGCGGCCACGTCGGTCAGGCTCTCGCCGTTGACGACCCCGTCGTCCCACAGCGTCCAGCCCGGTCGCAGCTGCCCGATCTCGGCGGCCGTCCTGCCCTCGTAGTCGCCGTAGTTCCACTCGCGGAGGTCGGGGTCGACCTCAACGCCGTCGCCGTAGCCCGAGGCGGTGCATGTGTCCCGCGCCCGCTGCAGCGGGCTGCAGTAGACCGCCGAGAAAGACCACCGCGACAGCGGCCCACGCAGTGCCTGGGCCTGGTCGAGCCCGGTCCCGTTGAGCGGCAGGTCGGTCCAGCCCGTGTGTCGCCCGGCCTCGCTCCAGTCGGTGGCGCCGTGGCGGATGAGCAGCACCGCCTCCGGCTGCTGCGGCGCCTCACTGCTCAACGACGCGGATGGCGTGGATGATTCCTCCATTGGTCGGAGTCTACCCAGCGCCTGTGTCGATCCCGTCGCGCCCGCGGCCCGTCTCGGTATCACCGTGCCAGACTTCGGTCCCAAGGAGAACCCATGCCAGACACCATCACCGTCACCGACAACCGCACCGGGCGGTCGTACGACATGCCCATCGTCAACGGCGCGGTCCGCGCCACCGAGTTCGAGCGGCTGACCGTGAGCGACGACGACCACGGCCTCGTGCTCTACGACCCGGCGTTCCTCAACACCGCGTCGTGCACCAGCCGTGTCACGTTCATCGACGGTGACCGCGGCATCCTGCTGTACCGCGGCTATCCCATCGAGCAGCTCGCCGAGAGCAGCAACTTCCTCGAGACCGCGTACCTGCTGATCCACGGTGAGCTGCCGACCGGCAGCGAGATGTCCGCGTGGGAGCACGACATCACCGCCCACACGCTGGTACACGAGAACATCAAGAACTTCATGGACGGCTTCCACCACGATGCTCACCCGATGGGCATGCTGCTCTCCACCGTCGGCGCGCTGTCGACGTTCTACCCCGAGGCGACGCACATCCACGACGAGGAGCAGCGGCGCATCTCGATCTACCGCCTGATCGCCAAGATGCCCACGCTGGCGGCGTTCGCGTACCGACACTCACGCGGTCTGCCCTACAACTACCCGGACAACGACCTCAGCTACGCGGGCAACTTCCTCAACATGATGTTCAAGATGGTGGAACCGCGCTACCGGCCCATCCCCGAGGTGCAGCACGCGCTCGACGTGCTCTTCATTCTCCACGCCGACCACGAGCAGAACTGCTCGACCAACGCGATGCGCGCGGTGGGCTCGTCGCACCCCGACCCCTACTCGGCCACCGCGGCGGCGATCGCCGCGCTCTACGGCCCGCTCCACGGCGGCGCCAACGAGGCGGTGATCCACATGCTCGAGGAGATCGGCACCGTCGACCGCATCCCTGCGTTCATCGAGGGAGTCAAGGCCGGGCGCACCCGCCTGATGGGCTTCGGACACCGCGTCTACAAGAACTTCGACCCGCGTGGAAGAGTGATCAAGAAGATGGCCGACCAGGTGGTCAGTGTCACCGGCACCAGCCCGCTGCTCGACGTGGCCGCTGAGCTGGAGAAGATCGCGCTCGAGGACGAGTACTTCGTCAGCCGCAAGCTGTACCCCAACGTCGACTTCTACAGCGGCTTCATCTACCGCGCCCTGGGGATCCCGGTGGAGATGTTCCCGGTGCTGTTCGCGATCCCGCGCGCCGCCGGCTGGCTGTCGCAATGGGAGGAGTCGCTGCTCGACAAGGAGCAGAAGATCGCCCGGCCACGGCAGGTCTACCTCGGCGAACGGACCCGCGACTACGTGGCGATGAACAGCCGCGACACGCCCCCGGTGGGTGACGCCGCCGGCTGACAGCGCGGGCTCAGGCCGGGGACGAGGGCTGCGCGGGCGAGGAGGCCGCCGCGCTCGACGACGGACCCTCGAGCACCACCCAGAGGCGCCGGACCACCTCGGCCATGACCGTGTCGGCGTCGTGGGCGCGGTAGTCGAGCCAGTAGTCGCAGTTGAGCAGGATGCCCTCACCGTCGAGCTGCGGCCGCACCCCCGCCGGCGGGTGCTGAACGATCTCCCCCACCGCCTCGAGCTCGCGCCGGGCGGCGCGCATCGCCGCCTCGAGGTCGTGAGGGCGCTCCAGTCGCAGGGTCACGGTGTAGCGGCGCCGCTCGTAGGCGCTGCTGTTGAGGACCAGCCCGCTGAACACGGTGAGGTTGGGGA
>JALYTM010000297.1 GCA_030854305.1 Candidatus Dormiibacterota bacterium | reverse complement strand
CTTCGTCGAGGCGCAAGTGCTCGAGTCGCTGGGCATCGACTACGTGGACGAGTCCGAGGTGCTCACCCCCGCCGACGAGGAGAACCACATCGACAAGTGGGCCTTCACGGTGCCCTTCGTGTGCGGCGCCCGCGATCTCGGCGAGGCACTCCGTCGCATCGGCGAGGGCGCCGCCATGATCCGCACCAAGGGAGAGGCCGGCACCGGGAACATCGTCGAGGCGGTCCGCCATATGCGCGCGGTCCTCGGTGGGGTCCGCCGCCTCCAGGGCCTCCGTCGCGAGGAGCTGATGGCCGAGGCCAAGCGCCTCCAGGCTCCGTACGAGCTGGTGTTGGAGATCTCCGAGACGGGCAAGCTCCCGGTGGTCAACTTCTCCGCCGGCGGCATCGCCACCCCCGCCGACGCCGCCCTGATGATGCAGCTCGGCGCCGAGGGCAACTTCGTCGGCAGTGGCATCTTCAAGAGCGAGGATCCGCTCAGCTACGCCAAGGCGATCGTCGCCGCCACCACGTACTTCGACAAGCCCGAGGTGATCGCCGAGGTGAGTGCCGGGCTGGCCCCGGCGATGCGCGGCCTCGACGTCGCCGGGATGCCGCGCGACGAGCTGCTCTCCACCCGCGGCTGGTAGCCGCCGGGCGGGTGCGCGGGGATGCTCGCGGAGGGCCGGCGGGGTACACTGAGGGCGTGCTCATGACGCTCTGCGAGCCCCGTCGCGATCGGGGCTGCGCCGTTCGCGGGGAAAGCTGAACATCACCTCCGTCGGTGTCCTTGCCCTCCAGGGCGACGTCCGCGAACACCTCGACGCCTTCCGCCGCTGCGGCGTGGTCGCCCAGCCCGTCCGGCTCGCCGCGGAGCTCGACGAGGTGGACGCGCTGGCCATCCCCGGCGGCGAGTCGACGACCATGAGCCGGCTGCTGCGTGTGTTCGGGCTCGAGGAACCGCTGCGGCGCCGCCTCGCCGACGGCCTTCCCACCTTCACCACCTGTGCGGGGCTGATCCTGCTCAGCCGCCGGATCCTCGACGGTCGTCCCGACCAGTCGGCCCTCGGCGCGCTGGACGTGACCGTTCGCCGCAACGCCTACGGCAGTCAGGTCGAGTCGTTTGAGCGCGACCTGGACATCAGCGGGCTCGACGCCGCTCCGTTCCGTGGCGTGTTCATCCGGGCTCCGCAGATCGTCGACGTGGGGCGCGGCGTCGAGGTCCTGGCGGAGGTCGAGGGCGGCGCGGTGGCGATCAGCCAGGGTCCCCACATCGGCCTCACCTTCCATCCCGAGATGACCGGTGACGACCGGCTCCACCAGCGGTTCGTCGACCGCGTCCGGCGGCGCCGCACCGCGAGCGCGGCATGAACGTCAGACCGGCATCCTTCCGGGACCTCGCGCGGGTCGAGGAGCTGTACCGGGAGTCGCTCGCCAGCGATGAGGGCGGCCCCGAGCCGCAGCCGGACAGTCCCGTTCCCCAGGCCACCCTGCTTCGCCTCTGGTACGCCCTGAGCACCACCCTCTCGGCGCTGGTGCCGCTCAGTGACACCACCGGCGTGCTCGACGTCGCCGAGGACGACGCCGAAGGGATCGTCGGGTTCATCCAGGCGCAGGGCATCGCAGGACGTCCGGCGGTGCTGCAGATCGTCAACCTCTGCGTGTCCCCGACCGGTGCGGGTCACTTCGCGCGTGAGCGGCTGATCACCCACCTGTGCAACCGCGGGCTCGAGCAGGGGTTCACACGGTTCCATGTGAGGCTGCCGCTCGATCACCCGCTGGTGGGGGTGTTCCTCGAGCACGGGTTCACCCAGTTCGCCACCGAGCAGATCCTGTTCCACGACAACTCCGAGCTGGTCGCGCCGGTGTCCCCGGCACCGCTGACCCTGCGCGCCGCCCGTCGCGAGGACGTCGGCGCCCTGTTCCTCCTGTACCAACGGGTGACCCCGTCGCACATCGCCGGCGTCGAGGCCACCTCGCTGAAGAGCTGGCAGGCATCGTTCGCGCAGGGGACGATGGCGCGCCTCGGGCGCGACGACGTCCGCCACATCGTCGCGGAGCGCTCGGGCATGGTCGGCTGGGCGTCCATCCGCCCTGCCCACGCGGGCCGGCCGACAATCCTCTCGTTGATGTGTGAGGCCCACGACGCCGCGATCCGCGAGGGCTTCCTCGACGCGGTGCTGGCGGAGCTGCCGCCGCAACCGGTCTCCTGCGTGCTGCGCCACTACGACTCCGAGCTGATCCGCTCGCTGCAGCAACGCGGCTTCGCTGTGTACGGCACCCAGCTGCTGCTGCTGCGCGACCTCGGCGTCAAGGTCCGCATCCGGCAGGCGAGCCGGCGCAAGAAGCCGGTGCTGGTCACCGCCGGGATCGCCGGCTCGCACATCTCCTCGCCGTCGCTGACCGTCCTTCATCCGCACCAAAGGAGAGAGAGATCGTCGCCGAGATGATGCCCTACGGTTCGTCATGGCAGGAGGAGCTCCACCTCCTGTTCGAAGCACTCCCACCCCGCATCTCCGTTGCCGCGCAACGGCTTTCCGAGAATCGCGGCGACCTGCTGGAGATCGTGCTGGACCTCGGCCGCGAACCCGAAGCGCGCTTCACCGACGGTGAGGCGATGCTCGACCACGGCCAGGTGACCCACCAGGACCTCGAGTACGTCACCGAGCGCGTCGGCGACTTCGGCGACGACAACCGCGCCGGCATCGAGCGCACCCTGCACCGCATCAGCGGGATTCGCAACCGGGCCGGGACGGTGGTCGGGCTC
>JALYTM010000296.1 GCA_030854305.1 Candidatus Dormiibacterota bacterium | reverse complement strand
CAAGCCCAACTGCTTGCTGAAGACTCGCATACCCGAGTCAACCTGTACAGGTCTCCCTGGAACCGAAAATCAACACCCTGCTAGGGGGCAACCTCGATCTGCGATGATGCCCGCCAGTCGCCGATTCACGGCCGGACCGTCAACGGAGGTGCTCGCGTGCACGCGGTAGTTCGCAGTTATTCCGGCGCAGGAGCCACCGAGCTTGTCGACAGGATCGTGGCCGCACGGGACGAGATTCAGGGGCTCATCGGGGGGGTGCAAGGGTTCGTGAGCTACACGCTCGTTCGAGCCGGTGACGGCTTCGTCACTGTCACCGTCTGTCAGGACAAGGCTGGCACCGACCAAAGTGTCACGGTGGCACGGGACTGGATCGCGGCCAACGCGTCGGATATCGACGCTTCTGCCCCTGCTGTCAGCGAGGGCGCCGTCGACCTCAGCTTCTAGTAGTCGGCGCCGGCGATCCACGCCACCCCACCAAGGCGAGAGCACATGGCAGTGCCACGACCGACACCCGTCAAACCGATTCTCGGCCAGGAGTCCGTCTGGGACTACCCTCGTCCTCCTCGCGTGGAGCCGTCCCCGGGTCACATCATCGTCCGACTCGGCGGTCATCTGGTGGCGGAGACGAGACGAAGCCTGCGGGTTCTCGAAACGAGCCACCCGCCAGTGCACTACATCCCTCCGGCCGATATCCACGTGGTCCTCCAGAGGACATCGCACCGCACCTGGTGCGAGTGGAAGGGTGAAGCCGAGTATTGGACGGTTGCCGAGGGAGGCGATGAGGTCGCCTGGTCGTACCCGTCACCCGCGCGTGGCTTCGAGGCGCTCAGCGACTACCTCGCGTTCTACCCGTCTTGTGTCGACGAGATCACCCTCGACGGCGAGACGGTGACCTCTCAGCCCGGCAGCTTTTACGGGGGCTGGATCACTTCGAAGGTCGTCGGACCCTTCAAGGGCGAGCCCGGAACCTCAGGCTGGTAAAGGCGACACTGCAGGCGTCGAGCGAACCCGGGAGGTGAAGCGAAGTGCGCGTCAGCCTGCCGCGCCGGTGACAGCGGCGCGTGCCTGGTCGATGTCCCACGCCGCCGTGATCAGGCCGACGTGGCTGAACGCCTGCGGGAAGTTGCCGAGGTGCTCGCCGGTGGCGCCGTCGATCTCCTCGGCGAGCAGCCCAAGGTCATTGGCAAAGCCGGCCAGCCTGTCGAACAGTCCCTGGGCGCGCTCCACCTGCCCCGCCTGCGCCAGGCACGACACCAGCCAGAAGGAGCAGATCACAAAGGTGCCCTCCTCACCGGTGAGGCCGTCGGCATTGAGGCCCTCCTGGTTGCGGTAGCGGAGGACGAGGCCGCCCTCGGTGAGGTCGCGGGCGACCGCCTCGATGGTCGACGTCATGCGCGCATCGGTGGCGGGCAGGAAGCCGACCATCGGCATGAGCAGGGCCGCCGCGTCGAGTTCGTCGGAGTCGAACGACTGCGCGTACGCCTGGCGCGCCTCGCTCCAGCCCCGGGTCAGCACCGCCTCGCGGATCCTGTCGCGCTCCTGCGCCCAGTGCTCGACCCGGGCGTCCACGCCCAGGCCCTCGGCGAGCTTGACAGCGCGGTCGAGGGCCGTCCAGCAGAGGACCTTCGAGGAGAGGTGGTGGCGCGGCTCACCGCGCATCTCCCACATGCCCGCGTCGCGTCCCTCCCAGCTCGAGGCGGCCCGGTCGGCGAGCTGGCACACGAAATGTTGGATCTCCGGGTGCAAGGTGCCGAGGCGCTCGCGGTAGCGGTGGATCATGTCGAGGAGCTGGCCGAACACGTCGAGCTGCGTCTGGCCCCAGGCGCCGTTGCCGATGCGCACGGGTCGCGAGTCACGCCACCCGGCGAGGTGCGGCAGCTCGCGTTCGCTGAGGTCGTGCTCGCCGCCGATGCCGTACATGATCTGCAGCGGGTCCTCGGCGGTGGCCCCCCCGCCGGCGGCGCTGGTCATGAAGGAGACGAAGTCTGCAGCCTCGTCCGGACAAGTGCCGATGTACAGCGCCTGCAGGGTGAGGCTGGCGTCGCGGATCCAGGCGAAACGGTAGTCCCAGTTGCGCTCGCCGCCGACGGTCTCAGGCAGCGACGTCGTGGGCGCCGCCACGATGGCACCGGTGGGGCGGTAGGTGAGGCCCTTGAGGACGCGGGAGCCGAGCTGGACGCGGTCGTGCTGGGCGCCCTCGTAGTAGTGGTGGTGGTCCTCCCACGAGCGCCAGGCCTCCACGGTGTCCGCCACCGCCGCGGCGACGTCGTCCGCGGGTGTCGGCATCGGGTCCGGGCTCTCCACGGCAGCCCAGCGCATCGCGAAACCGGCAATCTTGCCGGCAGCCACGGTGAAGGTCGCGCGCATGGTGCCGCCCTCGACCTCGACGGGAACACCGGCTGTGACCGCCACCTGGTTGGGACCGCCGAAGGTGCGTCCCCCGTCGTCGGTGCGGCGGAACAGCGGCCGCACCAGACCGTACTCGGGGCGCGGAGCCAGCTCGAGGTGCAGCTCGACGCTCCCCTCCAGTCCTTCCACCAGGCGGAGCACCTCGTGCGGCGCGTTGAGCCCCAGGTCGTGCTCGCGCTGCCCGGTGCGCGCAGCCATGACATCGGTGAGGCGCACCACGCCGGCGTCGGTCGTGAAGGTGGTTTCGATGGCCAGCGAGTGGGGCAGGTAGCGCCGCTCCGCCGTGAACGCCGTGCTCGGCTGGATGCACCAGTGCCCAGCACCCTCCCCGAGGAT
>JALYTM010000035.1:1422-9414 GCA_030854305.1 Candidatus Dormiibacterota bacterium | reverse complement strand
GGAGTAGACGAGGTCGGGTGCGTGGATGGCCACGATGGTGGTGCCGAAGTCGGCGAGCAGCTGGCCCTCGACGATGAACAGGTGGTTGGCATCGACCTCGCCGAGCGCCGAGATGGTGCGCGCGTACAGCGGGAACAGGAAGTCCTTCTCGAAGCGGATCGGCGGGAGCGGGATGGCGTGCGGCTCGTTGAACAGGTCGTAACCCGCCACGCCGCTGTCGGCGGCAAAGCGCGATGCCACCAGCTGCCACGTGCGCATGAAATCGGCCTGCCAGTCCGGTGACAACCAGAAGTAGGTGTAGGCGGCGTTGGCGGCCGGCGAGAGGTGTCGCTGCCAGTCCCCGAGCTTCGAGATGTGCAGGTCCGGGGCGAGCGGCAGCGAGGCCCAGTCCGGCGCGCCGGAGCCGCCGAAGAGCGAGCTCCAGTCGAGGAAGTGCATGTCCAACACCACGTACAGGTGGTGAGCGTTGAGCATCGCCACCGTTCGCGCGATGGTGTCGAGGTAGGTGGGGTCCCACCGGCCGCGCTGTGGCTCCAGGCGCGCCCAGGAGATGGCCAGTCGCACCACGTCGAAGCCGTCGCTCTCCATCATGGTTGCGTCGCCCTCGTCCAGGGGTGACCGGAGGACGGTGGGTTCCAGCAGGGTCGAGGTGTTGAAGCCGCGTAGCAGCACCACGCGACCGCTGCCGTCGACGATGTGGCCATCGTTCGTGGACAGCCATGACAGGTTCCACTGCGCGGCCGGCCGGTTGGGCGAGCCCACGGTGGTGGTGAGCGCGGAGACGGGCATCTCCAGCCACAGCAACGACGCCAGCACCCCCAGCGCCAGGGCGACAAGGGTGCGCGGGCCACGTTCCCTCTCACCGCGGCGGCGCGGCCACGTGCGCCTCCACTTCACCACGGCATCGTCGCATCACCGTGCCCGCAAGGGCCTTGGCAAGCAGATAGTTAGCCTATATAATCATCTCCATGGGAGCAGTGGCTGAGGCAACGGGTGGCGACATCGCCGGTGAGCCGCTCGCGCTGGACCCGGTGGCCGTCGCCAACGCCCTGCGACCGGTGCTGCTGCACATCAACCGGCACCTCCGCCGCGAAGTGCACAGCCTCGGCATCAGCGGCAGCCAGGTGTCGCTGCTGGGCTCGATTGCGGGCCACCCGGGTATCGGCGTCGCCGAGCTGGCCGGCCGCGAAGGCACGTCGGCCCCGTCGATCTGCAACCACATCGACCGGCTCGAGGCGGCCGGCCTGGTGATCCGGACCAAGGGCGACGCGCCCGACCGCCGCCGCGTGGGGCTGAGCTGCACCGCCGAGGGTCAGCGCGTGCTCCGCACCGTGCGCTCGCGACGCACCGCGTGGCTGGCCTCCCGCCTGCGCGACCTCGCCGCCGACCAGCTGGTTGCCCTGGAGGCAGCCATCCCGGCACTGAGCACGTTGGTCGATCGCTGATGGGTGTGAAGATGGGCGCGGCGTCGGCCCGCACCTTCGCGTCGCTGAAGCGACACCGCAACTACCGGCTGTACTTCATCGGTCAGGTGGTCTCGCTGAGCGGCACCTGGATGCAGAACGTGGCCATGGCATGGTTCGTGGTGGTGCTCACGCACGGGTCCGCGTTCGCGGTCGGCGCGCTGGCGCTCTGCCAGTTCGGTCCCTACGCGATCGGTGGCCTGTTCGGCGGCACCCTGACCGACCGGCTCAATGCGCGCAAGGCGCTGATCGGAACCCAGTCGGCAATGATGGTTGCGGCCATCGTGCTCACCATCCTGGCCATGACCGGCGTGGCGCAGCTGTGGGAAGTCTTCGTGCTGGCCACAGTCAACGGCACGGTGCTGATCCTCGACACCCCGGTGCGGCAGTCGTTCACCATCGAAATGGTCGGTCGCGACGAGCTCCCCAACGCGATCGCGCTCAACTCCAGCCTGTTCAACGCCTCACGCGTCCTCGGACCTGCCATCGCCGGGTTGCTCATCGCCGCCGTCGGCGTGGGCATCTGCTTCCTCATCAACGCGCTCAGCTTTGTCGCGGTGGTGGCCGCGCTGCTGGCGATGCGCGAGGAGGACCTGTTCCCGATCAACCGGGGCGGCACACGCCCGGCGCTGTTCCGCGGCATCGGCGAGGGCTTGGTCTACGCGTGGCGAACCCCGACGGTTCGGCTGGTGCTGCTGATGATGCTGCTGCTCGCCACCATCTCGCTGAACTTCAACGTGCTGATGCCGGTGCTCACCTCGCAGACGCTCCACGCCGGGCCAGAGGTGTTCGGCCTCATCAGCGGTGCGTTCGGGCTGGGCGCGCTGGCGGGGGCGCTGACGTCGGCGGCAGTGTCGCGGGCCAGCCTCCGCCTGCTCCTCGGCGGCGGCTTCGGCTTCGGTCTGACGCTGTTGGTGCTGGCACCGCTGCACACCTTGTGGGCGGTGTGCGTCACCCTGCTGTTTACCGGCTTCGCGTTCTCCGTGTACGGGTCGCAGAGCAACGCCTCGCTGCAGATGGCGGTGTCCGACCGTCTCCGTGGGCGGGTGATGTCGTTGTACGGCTACGTGTTCTTCGGCACCGCGCCCGTCGGAGGACTGCTGACCGGCTGGTTGTGCGGCCAGTTCGGCACCTGGGTGTACCTCCTGGTGGCCGGCGGCGTGGCGGCGGTGTCCATCGCCGGTGGCGCGTTCTCGGTGCGGAGAGGCGGCTTCCAGCTGCCTCAGCGACGCCGCCAGGTCCCGGTCGGCGGGGGCGACGCCAGTGCGATGGGAGCACGCGAGTAGCACCCATCCGTCTCATCACCAGGCCCCGCGCCCACCACGCCGTCACACCGGCCACCCCCCAGGAGATCTCCCGATGAACCATCGCAGGCTCGGTACGCTCGACGTTTCCGCCATCGGCCTCGGCTGCATGGGCATGTCCGACTTCTACGGCACCGCCGCCGACCGCGACGAGGCCGAGGCGATCCGCACCATCCACCGCGCGCTGGAGCTGGGTGTGACCTTCCTCGACACCGCCGACATGTACGGCCCGTTCACCAACGAGATCCTGCTCGGCAAAGCGATCGCCGGCCGCCGCGACCGCGTGACCGTGGCCACCAAGTTCGGCATCCAGAGGCTGGCCGACGGGTCACAGACCGTCAACGGCACCCCGGAGTACGTGCACAGCGCTTGCGACGCATCACTGCAGCGCCTGGGCGTCGACCACATCGACCTCTACTACCAGCACCGGGTCGACGCCAACACCCCCATCGAGGAGACGGTGGGAGCGATGGGTGAGCTGGTCGCCGAAGGGAAGGTGCGTTTCATCGGGCTCAGCGAGGCGTCCGTCGCCACCACGCGACGAGCGCACGCCGTCCACCCCATCACCGCGATGCAGAGCGAGTACTCGCTGTTCGCGCGCGACGTCGAGGCCGAGGTGCTGCCGACGCTGCGTGAGCTGGGCATCGGCTTCGTCGCGTACAGCCCGCTGGGCAGGGGACTGCTGACCGGGGCCATCTCGAGCGCCGCGCCGCTGGCCGAGGGCGACATCCGCCGCGCCGCCTTCCCGCGCTTCGCCGATGAGAACCTCGACGCCAACGTAGCCCTGGCTCAGAGGGTCGCGGAGATGGCGGCAGAGCGCGGAGCGACGCCGGCGCAGCTGGCGCTGGCGTGGGTGCTCCACCGCGGCGGCGACATCGTTCCCATCCCCGGCACCAAGCGCGTGGCTCGCGTGGAGGAGAACGTGGGTGCCGCGTCGATCGAGCTGACCGAGGACGACATGCGGCGGCTGGAGTCGGCGATCCCGAGCGAGGCCGTCAGGGGCAACCGCCACTGGAACATGGCGGCCGTCAACCTGTAGCGAACCGCCGGCGAGCGGGCGGACCAGCGCCGCTCCCGCAGTTCCTCCGGTTGTCAGATTGTTGTCGCAGTACGTCAGCCTGGTGGTCGACCGCAACGGGCGGGTGATTCAGCAGCCGTAGTCCGGCCGTGCCGACGTGACGCGGGTGCGATCGTCCGTCCGGTGTCCGCATGCAGTGAACAGCATTCGGGCTGCCCATGCACCTCATCGAAGCACACCCCGTGCCCACCCCGGCCGACGCCGAGCGGCTGGTCGCCGACCTGTGGCAGGTCAGCGGCGGTCGACCGATCGGCCTGTACACACTGGCGATCGGCGGCCGGGTGATGCTGGGAGTGCACTCGTCGCATCGCGGCCTCGACGAGTCGTGTGCGTCGACCATCTCCGACCAGTGCGGAGGAGCGGTCGAAGGCGGGTGGATGGTCCCGCAGATCCTCAACAGCGCTCGCGACGTGGCGGCGGCCAACCTCGTACCGACCGATCGCCACCTGGTGCTGGAGAGCCGCACCTTCGGCTGGCAACGTTCGGACCCACTCCGAGGCACGTTCCTCGCGCTTGCCCACGCCCCGGCCGACCTCCTGCTGGGCGTGGGCCTGAGCCTTCGCGCTCTTCCCGACCTGACCTTCCTGCTGTCGGCGGGGGTGTTCGCAGCGGGGCCGGGTGCCGGGCCGGCGGTCGCGCGGTTGGTGGGCACGCTCGGTGGCGTGGGGGTCCGGGTTCGACGGCCCCTGCTCCCCCGTCGAACCGTCTGCCGAATCCTCGACGCCTCGGTCCGACGCCCGGCGTCAGTGCAACGAGCAGAGTTGGTCGCGCTCTTCTGGCACCCGCCCTACGGGCGGAGCCTCGACCGCACGGCCGGCGACGTCGACGCTGTAGCTGGTTTGACGACCGGCGCGATTGACGTGACTTGACCTGTGAGGGCGTCAGCACGTACGGTGTCGGTCGCTCCCGTCAGTGACCTGGCTCGGATGAACCAGGGTCGCCGGCATGGGATGGGCTAGGGGAAGGGGGCTCGAGCGATGAATCGTCGTCGGGCGGCTGCGGCCGCCTTCTTCAGCGTTGTGATCGTCGCCGTGCTCGGCGTGATGGTCTTCGTTCAGGCGTCGAGCAACCCGGCGACGGTGACCGTCTTCATTCTTCGTCACCCGGTCCTGGCCGGCAGCCCCTACACCGACGGCGACGTGGTCGCGGTGTCGCTGCATGCCGCTGTCGGAGACTTCAACTACGAACGACGCGCACCCGGCCAGGTGTCGGCTCGGTACACGCAGGACCTTGCCGGCAACGACATCGTGCGCGCGGACGACCTCGCCGCCACCAGCGCGAGTGTGGAGGTTGCGATCACGCTGCAGTCCCCACCGCCACTGTCGGTTGGTGACCGCATCGATGTGTTCGCCGCCATGGGCGGAGGCAGGCAAGCTCGCATCGGCCAGGACGTCACCGTGCTGTCCGCCTCGGGGGGCTCCCTCTCCGTCCTGATCCCGGTGGCGGATGAGGCCGCCTGGATCTCCGTGGCGTCGTCCAGCACTGCGCTCCACGCGGTGCAATCCGTGACCCGGCAGCCGGCTGCGCTGCGGCCCCTGGCGCCCGGCGAAGCAGTGAGCCAGCTCTGCGGGGCGTCGTGCACCGGCGTTGCGACCCCGCCGTGACCACCTTGATCGCCGTCTACACCACCCGCGCGGGGCAGACCTCCTCGCACTGGGCTGCCAGCCTGGCGTGGACGCTGGCGGAGCGGCAGCGCGTCCTCCTGGTCGACTGCGACATGGAAGGTGGAACGCTCGCCGACCTCTTCCGTCTCTCAATCGGGGAGAAGAGCATCGCCAACTGCTTCGGCGACCGCTCGGTGAGCCCCGCCCACCTGGACGCCCAGGCAGTGCCCCACCCTCGGCGCACCAGCCTCCGCGTGGTCCCCGGTTTGAGCCGCAGCTACGGGTACGAAGTGTCGGAGCTCCTGCGGGTGGTTGAGCCAGCGCTCCGAAACGCCGATGCCGACATCGTCATCGCCGACCTCGGGCACCCGCTGTCGCACCCGGGGTTGCGCTCGCCGCGCGCTGCTGCCGCCGCCATCTGCGGTCTCTTCGGACGCGCGTTCATCGTCATCGGCGACGAGCCCGCGCTGGTCGCTCGGAGCATCAGCGTGCTTGGCGCGGCGCAACCGCGCCACGGTGAGGTCATCATCTGCCACCGGCGCGGGCGCGCCTACCGACGCGCGATCACCGCCAGCGTGCAGCGCAATCTCCCCGACCTGCCTGTGCGCGACGTGTGGCAGTGGGATGAGCAGCGAGCGCTCCGATTTCTCGAGACCGGCACCCCGCCGGCCCTCGAGGGGATCGCGCACGACCTCGGCCTCGTGACGCCTGTTGCGGCCCGATGATCGAGGCAGAACCGGCGGCGGCGGCAGCGCGGGTTTTCGACCACGTGGTGGCGAACCAGCGCGGAGATGTTCCTGTCGGCGACTGGCCCCAGATCCCGCCCGGCGAGCTGGAGGTGGCCCAGGTGGTCGCCGCCGCGGTGATCGCTCTCCGCGGCGCGGAACCGGCCTCCGTTGCCCACGAGGAGCGAATCCATGAGGACGTGGAGAGCGTCATCGTGGCAATGGTGACCAACCCTGCGCAGAGCGGGCTTCCCCTGTCGATGGTCGCCGACCTCGCCTCCAACCCGACCTTCCGTGACGTCACCCGGCGCAACGCGGCCATCCTGGCATCACACCTCTGGCCGCTGTCGCTGCTGCTGTACGGCGCAGACCTCGAGAACATCACGTGCCTCGCCCACGACCACTGGCTGTTGGGCCTGGTGGGGCGCAAGCTGGCACTGACCGGGAACAGCCCGTTCGCCGGTGATGAGGAGTGCCTCGAGTTCTTCCGCCGCGTTCTGCGTCTTCGCGGCGTCACCGGCGACCACAGCCTCACGGATGCAACACCGATCGCGGAAGCGAACGTGGGCAGCGTGATGCGGGTCTGCGTGGCCAAGCGACCGGCGGTGTCCGGTCAGTCCGGCCTCAAAGCGGCAGTGCGCGTCCCGGCGCGCTCCAAAGTGCGCGACCTGGGCGACTACGTGAACGACATGACCATGCCGCCCGGGGTCGCGACGTTCCTGGAAGCGTGCGTCGCAGCGCACGTCAACATCCTGGTGGCGGGTGGTACCAGCACCGGGAAGACGACGCTGCTGCGCGTGCTCTGCGGCATGGTGGCCCCGAGCGACCACCTGGTCGTGGTTGAGGACGGCGCCGAGCTTCACCTCGACCAGGATCGCGGCGACGGGCGGCCCTGGCACGAGCTTACGTCAGCGCTGTCGACGATCCCCGCGGTGCGAGCGGAGTCCGACAGCGGCCAGCTCACCATGTTCGACCTGGTCCGTCACGCGCTGCGCTTCCAGCCGGATCGACTCATCCTCGGCGAGTCGCGCGGCGACGAGATGGCAGCGGTGTGCAAGGCCCTGATGACCGGTCACGACGGCTCGATGACCACCATCCACGCTGAGGACGCAGAGCTCGCGCTCGACCAGGCGGTGCAGTACGTGTTGGAGAACCGCCGTTTCGCGGGCAACGAGACGATGGCACGGCGCGTCGTTGAACAGGCTGTGCACCTGGTGGTCCACCTCGCCAACCAAGAGGGACGGCGGCGGGTGACCGGCGTCCTCGCCGTCGAGCGCGGCGGCAACCACAAGTGGGTGTACCGCCAGGCGGACAGCGGGGGCTGGACACGCATGACCGAGCACCGCGCCGATCTGCACCGGCTCGGCCCTCGGTTGCGCGCGCACCTGAGCAACGACGAGATCCCCCCGCCGTGACGGTCGTGGGCGTCGTCGCTGCGGGATGGGTCGAGGCGTGCGGTCTGCTGCTGGTGATCGGCTGCGCGCTGGCGGCGGTCGCGGTGATCCTGGGAGCCGGCCTGCCGGCGACGTCGTGGCACGGGCTCGCATCGCGAGGGCTCTTCGACCGCGAGCGTGACATGGCAGCCAACCTGGGCTGGCGCTGGCGCAACTGGGTGGCTGTGCGCCTCGCGCTGGTGGGCGCCGGTGTGGGCGTCGGCGTCGCCACGCGGATCTGGGTTCTGGTGGTGATCGGCAGCCTGCTCGGGTCGCTCGGGTTTCGCTTCGCACTGGCCGGGCGAGCTGCCGGTCGACGGTTGCGGATGGAGCGAGCATTCCTGGCCCGCCTTCGCGATCTGCGTGATCGCATCGCGATCGGCAA
>JALYTM010000035.1:0-1412 GCA_030854305.1 Candidatus Dormiibacterota bacterium | reverse complement strand
ACCAGTCGCTGGACACGGCCCTCCAGGAGATCGGCGGCAACCCCGGCGCGGATCTCGAGTACGTGCTGGCGCCACTCGGTCGAGGGGCTCGACAATCGACAACATCGTCGAGGTCGGGATGCGTGCGCGGTCGCCGGTGGTTGAGCAGGCATGTGGCGTGCTCCTGCGGAGCCGGAGCAGGAGCCTCGATGCGCTCATCGAGGCGATCGACGGCGTCCTCCTGCCGGTGGGCGAGGCGCAGCTCGCGGTACAGGAGGAGTCCGCGGTCACGCTGAGCCAGCAGAGGGCGGTCACTCTGGCGATGTCCGCTCTGATGGCTGTGATGTTCCTGATCACCAGTGCTAGTGCGATTTATGCTGCACCAGTAGCGTTTTCTCGCACCTAAGTCGCCTCCGTCCAACATTCTATCCGACTTTCCCCGTACACTGGGGCGGTGACGCTGGAATGCCCGGCGCTCACCTGAGCGGCAAGGGGGCACTTCCATGACCATCACGACGGCAGCAGCACCCGTAGGGGCGAAGAAGTACGCGGAGCGAGGCGAAGGGTCGATCCGCCAGCGGCGAGCCAAAAACGGGACACTGACCTACGAACTTCAGGTCCGCATCGGCGGTCGTCCCCGAAGTTTCAGCGCCGAATCGAAGCGGGAGTGTTGGCGGAGAGTAGACGCTGCCAGAGCGAGCGGCGTACAGGTCATCGCCAACCGGACCACCGTCGCGGGTTTCGCCGAAGTCTGGCTCGCCGAGAAGCGCACGGCGACGAAACTCGGCACATGGCGCAAATACGAATCGGTCCTCCGGATCAACATCATTCCCGCGCTCGGCGGCTTGCCGCTGGCGGCCCTGACCACCGAACGCCTGAAGGAGTTTTACAGAGACCTCCGCGCCCGCCTCGCCCCACAGTCCGTCAATGATCTGCATCGGATCGTCTACGCGCTTCTGGAAGCGGCTGTCGAGGCCAAGATCATCGGCGAGAACGTCGCCCGCTCTCGATCGCTTCGGCAGCGCGTTCAGGCGAGCGAGAAGACCATCCTCAGCGGTGATGAGGCGCAGAGGCTGCTGCGCGCCGCGTACGGCACCCCCTACGAGGCGCTGTTCGTGCTGGCGATCACCACCGGAATGCGACAGGGAGAACTTCTCGCGCTGCGCTGGCGTGACATCGACCTCAACGCTGGCACCGTGAAGGTCACCGGCACCGTGACTGTCGGCGCTGACAAGGCGCTCACCATCACCAGCCCGAAGACGCCACAGGCGCGCCGGACCGTCCTGCTCACGCATGTCGCCATCGACGCCCTGCAGAGAACCGCGCACACCGACCCCGACCTGATCTTTCCGGCATCGCGTGGGTCATTCTTGTGGGGAAGCACGTTGACTGCGGTCTACTTCCAGCCGCTGCTGGCGAAGGCAGAACTACCA
>JALYTM010000295.1 GCA_030854305.1 Candidatus Dormiibacterota bacterium | reverse complement strand
CACATACTGCCCCTCGGCCCACCGGCCCAGCGTCTCCTGCCAGGGTCGCCCCCAGGATCGTTCGATGAAATCGCGACCTTGCTCGCTCTCGATGAACGTCAACCAGGCGGGTATGCCCGGGAGGTAGGCCGCGACCGCCAGTGACCCGAAGCGCGCCAGCCGGGCGTCCCCGTGCCAGCCCGCCTCGCGCAGCCCCGCGAGATAGGCCGCGAACACCGCGGGCTCCTCGCGCACCACCATCGCCGGGTCGAGGTCGCCGAAGAACATGCTGATCGCCAGGAGCATGCCGCAATCCGAGCCGATCGGGCCGGGGCCGACGGTTGCCCAGTCGACGGCGACCGTCTCCTCCCGCCCGTCGCGCCGGCGGGCGAAGAGATTGCGCGACCACGAATCGTGGTGACAGAGCACCCGTGGCAGCCGCGCCAGCTGCCGACGGATCGCCTCGTGCTCGGTGATGAGCCGCCGTGTCCGGTCGACGACGGGCACGGGGAACGCCGCCTGGAGCACGGGATTCGCCCAGGGCTCATCACGCATCGCGGCGGCGGCACCGGCGGCGAAGCGATCGAACCAACTGGCCTCGTGATCGGCGCAGAGCCACGGGTAGTCGGGCACCGGGCGACCGGTGGCATACGCACCGCCGAACCGGCCAAGGTCACGGGCGGCCAGGAGATACCGCTCGGCTGGCCATGGCCAGCCGATGGCATCGTGCAGGTCTTCCAGCCAGAGCCAGACCGACCCGTCAGGGCGCTCGTCGACCCCGTAGCAGCGCGGCGCCACCAGACCAGCGGGGAGATCGCTCAGGAGTCCGGATTGATACGCGTTCGCCTCCCGGCGCCAGTAGAGCACATGGCCCTCGTCCCGTTCCATCCGCGCGGTGGCGCTGTCCGGCGCGGGCGGGCGGATCGCCTTGAGCACGAGCGACCAGGGGCGGGCGTCCCCCGCGATGCGAGCGGTCCCCACCAGGCGGAGGATGCCGATGCTGGAAACGCCGAGTCCGCCGTGGATCGCCTGAGGATGCCACGCACCGATCTCGGCCGATTCCTCACCGAGCACCTGTCGTGCCAGGGTCGTCATCGTTGCTGACGGTACGGTGGCGAGTTGCGCAGATAGAGCCATCGAGGCACCTCCCATGCAGCCGATGTCGAGTACCGCAAGGCACGGGCATCTCTGGTGAATCGGGCCGGTGGCGGGAGTTGTACAGCCCCCACCACGGCCGACGCCGGTTACGACGCCGGAGCGGCAGCAAGAGCGGGCTGGGCCTGCCACGCCGCCAGGACTTCCTCGGACGTGCAGACCCGCCCGAAGCTGCCGGCGATGGTGGCAAGGCTGGCTTCATGCCGCGCCAGCGTGCTTGTCGCCGTACAATCCGACAGCGTGACGGCCAGGAAGTCGAGCTGGAAGGCGTCGCGGGCGGTGCTGCTCACGCAGACATCGGTGATGAGCCCCATCACAATGACGGTGCGGATGCCGCGCTCCCGGAGTAGCGTCTCAAGGTTAGTGGACATAAACGCACTGTAGCGGTCCTTGACCAGCGTGAGGTCGCCCGGTTCCGGCTCGAAATCCGCGTGGTAGGCGATGAGCGGCGACTCCGGCGCATTGTCCGCCTGCACCGCGGGGGAGAATTGCTGCCGCCACGGCTCGGTCCAGCGCGCCTCCGGGATGACGGAGCGGATGAAGACGCGGAGCACACCGGCGGTGCGGGCACCATCGAGGAACCAGCGTAGGCGGGGCAGTACCTCATCCACCGGGGGGATGAGCGTCCTGTTGGTGAACATCGGCTGCACGTCCACTATCAGTACCGCCGTGTCCTGTGGGGTGGTGAAGGAGACGAGAGAAGCGCGCTCAGTGTCCATCGGCATCCTCCACTGGAGCAAGGTCACGGGTGGCGGGGTGGCGGGGGCACCAGTCGATGCATCATCCAACATACAACCCTCCTTTTCTGTGCGGGTGCATGTCCTTCATGCATCTGGTATCAGCATAGGGAGCGCGGGCGGGGTCGCCATCGAGGAAAGTACCGAATCGTGCCGGACGACCGTGGCGGGGTGCGGTAGGCGGAATTACCTAGTCGGTACCTACCGGACGGTCGAGAGATCAGGCGAGGTGGTGCTGGAAGGCAAAGGCGGTGGCGGCGGCGCGGTTGTCGGTGCGCGTCTTCGTGAGGATGTTGCGCACATGAGCGTCGATGGTGCGCTCGCTGAGGAAGAGCGCTGCTGCCATCTCGCGATTGGTCTTGCCGCTGGCGAGCAGCCGCAGTACCTCCACCTCGCGGGCGGAGAGCCCGGCGGGGTACACGGGCGGCACATCCGTCGTCGCGGCGATGCGCGCCGCGAGGGCGTCCGCCTGGGCGAGGGCGAGCCGCGCACCGAGACGCGCGCAGATGGAGCGGGCCTCAGCAAGGGCCTCCTGCGTGGCGGTGGCGTCCTTCATCGCGGCATAGAGTTGCGCCGATGCAAGGAGCGTGAGGGCGCGCTCGTAGGGGGCGGCACAGGCGTCGGCGAGGGCGAGGGATGCGTCAATGTGGGCGTGCGCGTCTGCGTATCGTCCCGCCGCAGCATCGAGTTCACCGAGCAGGCGGTGAGCGGCGAGGAGCGCGAGCGGCTGGCGGGGATCTTTGGCATGGGCGAGCGCGTGTTCCGCGTGCTTGTGGGCGCGGGGCACATCGCCCATCTGCCGGTGATACTGTGCCCACAGTGCCTCTCCTTCGGAGAGGCCGAGGATTGCCCCGCTCCACGCCAGCCAGCGGCCGTGGGACGCGAGCCATTCCC
>JALYTM010000294.1 GCA_030854305.1 Candidatus Dormiibacterota bacterium | reverse complement strand
GACGGTGAGTGGCTTCGAGCACAACCATGAGCTCGACGTGGAGATCCCCGCCTCACCGGCGGTGGCCGCGACGTTTGAGGCGCCGTTCAACGCCGACTGGGCGTCGAGTGCGTAGCCTGAACTCGCTGGTCGGTGGCCGGCGCCGCCAGGCTGTGCCCGGTCATCACCGACGGGACCGAGAGGCCCATCTCCTCAAGCACGGTGGGCGCCACGTCCTGCAACCCACCCCCGGCCGCCAGCACGCGAGCCTCCGTCCCGACCAGGATCACCGGCACCGGGCTGAGGGTGTGGGCGGTCAGCGCAGAGTTGTCGCGCGCGTCGATCTTGTGCTCGGCGTTGCCGTGGTCGGCGGTGATCAACAGGGCGCCGCCCGCGCCCAGGGTGGCGCCGGCAATGCGGTCGAGGCAGCCGTCGATGACCTCCACCGCCGTCACCGTGGCGTCGAACACGCCGGTGTGGCCAACCATGTCGGCGTTGGCGAAGTTGGCCACCAGCAACGCGTCGCCGCCGCATTCCAACCGGCCCACGACGGCGTCGGCGACCCCCTCCGCGCTCATCGCCGGCGAGAGGTCATAGGTCGCCACGCGCACGGACGGCACCAGCGACCGGTCCTCGCCGGTGAACGGGTCCTCGCGGCCTCCGTTGATGAAGTACGTGACGTGCGCGTACTTCTCGGTCTCGGCCACGTGGAACTGCCGGAGCCCGGCGGCACTCACCTCCTCGGCGAGGGTGTGGCTGACGTCCTCACGGGGGAAGGCCACCGCCACCGGCAGGCTGCGGTCGTACTCGGCGAACGTCACCATCTGCAGGTCGCCGACCACCCGGGATCGCTGGAAGCCCGCGAAGTCGCGGTCGACCAGCGCGTGGGTGAGCTGACGCCCGCGGTCGGGGCGGAAGTTGAAGAACACCACCGCGTCGCCGTCTTCGATGCGCACCCGCTCCCCGCCCGGCGGCACCACCGACGCCGGTGCCACGAACTCATCGGTCACGTCCTGCGCGTACTGGGACTCGATGTACGACACCGCGTCGGACGTGGTCGCTACGGATTCGCCGGCCATCTCCTCGTAGGCACGCTGGACCCGGTCCCAGCGGGTGTCGCGGTCCATCGCCCAGTAGCGGCCGCCGACGGTGACGATGCGTCCACAGCCGACCTCGGCGAGGTCGTCGATGAACCGGCGGACGAAGCCTGCGCCCATGGTCGGCGCTTCGTCGCGTCCGTCTGTGAACGCGTGGAAGTAGACGCGGTCGAGGCCGCGCCGGTGGGCCAGACGGGCGACGGCGACCCCGTGCGCCTGCTCGCTGTGCACCCCACCCGGCGACAACAGGCCCATGCAGTGGAGCGCTGTTCCGCGTTCGAGCGCACCGTCGACAGCGCCGCACAGTGCCTCGTTGTCGTAGAAGCTGCCGTCGCGAACCGCCCGGTTGATGCGCGTCAGCGGCTGGTAGATCACCCGCCCGGCGCCGATGGTCAGGTGACCGACCTCCGAGTTGCCCTGCTGTCCCTCGGGGAGCCCGACCGCCTCGCCGCTGGCCGCGACCGTCGTGGACGGCCACGCCCGCACCAATGCGTCGATCGCGGGCGTCCGCGCCGCGGCGATGGCATTGCCGAACCGCTCCGACGACTGCCCCCAGCCGTCGAGGATGACCAGGACGAAGGGTCGGTGAACGCTCACCGCAGGCTGGCGGCCGCGGCCTCGACGATGGCGAGGAACTGTTCGGGATGCATGCTGGCGCCACCGATGAGACCTCCGTCGATGTCGGGCTCGGCGAACAGCTCGGCGGCCGTGGCCGGGGTGACACTGCCGCCGTAGAGCACCCGCGGCGCCTCGGCGCCGGAGCGATGCGCGACGTGGGCGCGGATGTGGGCACACACCTCCTGCGCCTGCGCGGCGGTCGCGGTCCGTCCGGTGCCGATCGCCCACACCGGCTCGTACGCCACCACCCACGTGTCGGCGGGCGGCACCACGTCGAACGGCGCCAGTGCGGCGTCCAGCTGGCGCTCGACCACCGCCATGGTCGCGCCGCCGTCGCGCTCGGACTCGGTCTCACCGACCGCGACGATCACGCTCAGGCCGTTGCGGTGGGCGGCGTGGAACTTGGCACCGGTCTGCTCGTCCGTCTCCCCGAGCAGGTGCCGCCGCTCCGAGTGGCCCACCAGTGCCAGCTGACACCAGCCCGCCAGCATCGCCGGGGACACCTCCCCGGTGAAGGCGCCCGCGTCCACCCAGAACACGTCCTGGGCGCCGACCTGCAGCCAGCTGTCTCGGAGCAGCTCGGCGATCGGCCACAGGTGCGTGAACGGCGGCAGCACCGCGATGTCCACGTCGTACTCGCCGCCGCTGCGGTCGAGCACTGCCTGCGCCAGCGCCAGGCCCTCGGCCACGGTGGTGTTCATCTTCCAGTTCCCGGCGACCATCGGCCGGCGAAGGGCGTCGGTCACGCGCGCACCCGGCGGCGGCTCACAGCCGGCCCGCGATGTGCTCGGCGAGGTCGACGACGCGGCATGAGTATCCCCACTCGTTGTCATACCAGGACAGCACCTTGACGGTGCGCTCGCCGATGCCCATGGTCGACAGTGAGTCGACGATCGAGGAATGGCTGTCATGGAGGAAGTCGACGGAGACCAGCGGCTCGTCGCACACCGACAGAATGCCGTCGAGCGATCCGTCCGCGGCCTCGCGCAGCTCGGCGTTGACCTCGTCGACCGTCGCGGACCTGCCCAGCGTCACGGTGAGGTCAACAAGGCTGACGTCGCTGACGGGAACGC
>JALYTM010000034.1 GCA_030854305.1 Candidatus Dormiibacterota bacterium | reverse complement strand
TTGAGGGCGTTGTCGTCGGGGCGGTCACCCGCGCCGACCCGGCGGCGGTGACGAGGCTGGCCGCGCTGGTGGGGGTTAGCACGGTGCACGAGGCGCAGGGGAGGTCCGGGCTCCTCGACCCGCTGCTGCGCCCGATCCAGGAGGGAGCCCGTCTCGCCGGTCCGGCGGTGACCGTGTGGTGTCCCCCCGGCGACAACCTGATGGTCCACCTGGCCGTGGAACACTGCCTGCCCGGCGACGTGCTGGTGCTGGCGATGACACCGCCCACCGGCGACGGGGTGCTCGGCGAGCTGCTGGCGACTTCCCTCCGCGCCCACGGTGTGGTCGCCGCCGTCCTGGACGCGGGCGTCCGCGACGTCGCCGACCTGCACGCGATGGGCTTCCCGGTGTGGTCGCGCTGGATCTCGGCGCAGGGGACCGCGAAGCACGGTGTGGGCAGCGTCAACGTCCCGGTCGTCTGCGGCGGCCGCCCGGTCAACCCCGGTGACGTCGTGGTGGCCGATGACGACGGTGTCGTCTGCGTCGCCGCCGGCGACGCCGCCCGGGTGGCCGATGCGGGGGAACGGCGCCTGGCACACGAGGCATCGCTGCGCGACCGGCTCGCGGCCGGCGAGCTGAGCACCGACCTCCTGGAGCTGCGTGAGGTGGCGCGGCAGCTGGGAATCGTGTCCGCCGGGCAGTGATTCACCTCGACGCGGCGAGGCTGCTCCTGGTTGCCGTCGCCGCCTTCGCCGCGGGCGCGGTCAACGCCGTCGCCGGTGGCGGAACCCTGCTGTCGTTCCCCGCGCTGCTGCTGCTCGGCTTCCCGGCCCTCACCGCCAATGTGACCAGCACACTGGGCCTGCTGCCCGGCTATGCGGGGGGTAGCGTTGCCTACCGCGCGGAGCTGAACGTCCAGCGCGACCGAGTGCGCTTCCTCGCGCCGATCTGCGCCGCCGGCGCCGTCGGCGGGGCGATCCTGCTGACGCGGACTTCGAACGCGGTGTTCGCCTCGTTTGTGCCCTGGCTGATCCTGGCGGCGTGCGGGCTGCTGCTGTTGCAGCCCGTGGTCACGTCGCGGGTACGGGCGCGCCGGCCGGAGCGTGAGCAGCACCGGTCGCCGGTCCTGGCCGTTGCCCAGTTCCTCGGAAGCATCTACGGTGCCTTCTTCGGCGCCGGGCTCGGGGTCATGATGCTGGCCGTTCTCGGCCTGTTCATCCGCGACGACCTGCAGCGGATCAACGCTCTCAAGGGGATGATGTCCCTGATCATCAACGTCGTGGCGGCGATCTACTTCGCGGTGTTCGGGCCGGTGTCGTGGGTGGCGGTGCTGGTGATGGCTCCGAGCAGCGCCGCAGGAGGTTTCACCGGTGTGGCATTGGCGCGGCGCCTCCACCCCACGGTGCTGCGCACCGTGGTGGTGGTGTTCGGCGTGGTGTTCGCGCTGCGCCTGCTTCTCTAGCAGGGACCCTCATCGACAGGTCACTGTTGGAATATCCGTGCGTCCGGAGGTTAGCCCGGCCAGCTCGCCTTCGACCACGGCCTGATGGACGCGTTCTCGCAGAACACCCAGGTTGAGAACTGCACCGCCCCTGACCAGTCTCCGCCGAACCCCGCGAGTCCACTGCCTCTTCCTCGACACCACGACCGGCGAACCTCGGACGCACTGGCGGATCGCCGCGCACGGCCGCAGAGGCCGCCCGGGCGCCAGGGCGGTTCTGCGGCGCGCCGGCTACGCCGGTAGTGCGGATGCGACCGACAGTGACCGAGCCAGCCGGGTGGCGTCGTCGAACAGAGCCTGCGCTCCGACGATGTTGGACTCGGCGCCGGAGTTGCTGCTGAGGACGGTGCCGTCAATCCCGTCGGCCACCCGGCCGGCCCGGCGGTCGTACACACGCTGCCCGCTGGGGTTGTCACCGTCGAACCAACCGCGTGCGGTTGCAGCGAGGGCCAGGTAGTCCGCGCGATCGGTCACTGTCGCGACGGTGGCCAGGACGTAGACGGCGGAGGCGACGTCGTACGGCTGCACCCGTCGCATGTCGAAGCCGCGCTTGATGACGTCAGCGAAAACCCGGTCCACGCTGCGGCAGGCGGTGGCCACGAGGTCGTCGCGGCCGAGGCGGGAGCCGGCCTCAGCCAGCGCTCCTTCCTGGACGTGACCCCACAGGTGAGGCTGCCCGCGCTCCGCTTGGGAGTTCATCAGCGTGTGGCCGTGGTGGCAGTCGACGATCTCGGTGCACCAGCGATCAATCAGCTCGAGCAGGGCAGACTCGTCGCTGCGGCCGAGCATGGACAGCGCGGCGAGGACATGGAGCGAGCGGACATCGGAAGGAACGTCGCGACAGGTGGTGACGTACGCCATGCCGCTGAGCACGGCGGGCTTGATCCGCGGGTCGGCCAGCACCCGTGATGAGCGGGCGAGCGCCAGCAGTGCGCGTGCCTGCCAGAACCCGCCGCCGGCAACCGATGTCCGACCCTCCCGGTTGGGCGTTCCGTCCCAGTCGAGGATGAAGTTGGTCCAGCGACCGTCCGCTCCCTGCATCGCCAACAGGAAATCGAGCAGTCCCTCACACCATTGCTTGGTCCACGCCAGGCGGGTCGCCTCCCACAGGTCGCAGTACAGCTCGAGCGCGCGCGCGGCGTCGTCGACACAGGCCACTCCCTCATAGCCGGCCTCACGCGCCCGGACAGGCTGGTTGTCTGCGCCTGCGTAGACGGCGATGGCCAGTGCGCGGTCGCCGGCGCCCGGCACCGGGCGCGCCAGCCTGGCGATCTGCCTCAGCACGGTTCCAGCTGGTCGATGATCTCCCGAACCCGGAGGTCGGCAGCGGCCATACAGCAGTCGCCGGCGCCGTAGTACACGCGAATCAGCTCGCCCTCGGGGTCCAGCGTGACGTGGCCACACGTGAAGACGACGTTGTTGAGGAGACCGGTGCGCTCGTAGGGCGCGGTGGGGGAGAGGATGGGCCGCGGCGATCGGGCGATTACGCGGCTGGGGTCATCCGCATCGAGCAACAGAGCGCCCAACGAGTACCGGACGTCGTGGTCGACGCCGTGGTAGATCTCCAGCCATCCCTCGGGAACGCGAAACGGCACGCTGCCCGCCCCGGTGCGCAGCTCATCCCACCTGCCGGGGCGCGGCAGTGCCAGCGGCCGATGGTCGCCCCAGTGGACGAGGTCGTTTGAGAAGGCGATCCACAGTCCGAGGACGCGGCCGAACGATTGCGGCATGGGCCGGGTCAGCGCGGCGTACCGCCCGCCGGCCACCTGCCCCGGGAAGAGCACCACGTCCTTGTGGTCGGGGAGGAACATGATTCCCTGTCGCTCGAACGACCGGAAGTCGGTGGTGGTGGCACGGCTGGTGGTGACCCCGAGACGGCTGACGGAGACGTAGGTGATGTGCCACACCCCGTCGATGAGCGTCGCCCGTGGATCCTCGACCCCGTACTCTTCGAGGCGGTACGCGGGCGCCAGTGCGGGCCGCTCGTCGACGTCGAAGTGGACGCCGTCCGAGCTCCTGGCAACGCGGAGATGCGACATCTGCGTCAAGAAGTCGCTGACGTTGTTGACGCTGGTGCCGCCGCCGGCGGTGTTGCGGTAGTGGATGGTGCGCGGGTCGCTCAGGTCCAGCCCGGGGAGGCTGCGCGGCAGGAACACCTCGACAACGCTAACCGGCGTGTGCTCGGTGTCCAGGAACGCCATGCCCACCACGTCCTCCGCCGCGTACCCCGGTGCCAGCGCGGTCAACTGCGGCTCCGACGCGGAGAGGTCCAGCGTGAGCGCGCCGGCGGGGGGCGCGATGCCGAGACGGGGACTCTCGCCCACGCGCAGCAGCAGGACCACCTCGTCCTGCACCCGCGCCGCGGCCGCATTGAACACCGATACCACCTCGAGACTGGGCAGCGACGGGGTGACATCCGCCGCGGTCAGCACCGGGTTCTCCTCGAGGCGATGGCCGAGGTCGGCTGCTGCGACCGGCTGCCGCCGACGTCGGTTTCCCGACGGCTTGGCGGCGATCCCGCTCGCCACGGTGAGAAACGCGTGCGCTGAGCGCGGCCACGTCGCGCCGCTGGCGTATGCGAATGCCGCCTTCTCGAACGAAGCCTTGGCGGTTGCGTCATCGAGTATGGAGAGGACACCGCGCGCCAGCTGCTGGGGGTCGCGGAAGTCCACGAGCACGCCTCGGCCGTCCGCGAGCGCCTCGGTCGCGTGCATGTATCGAGTTGACACCACGGCCTTGCCGGCGCCCAGGGCGTAGGACAGCGTTCCACTGGTGATCTGGTTGGGATCGAGGTACGGCGTGACGTACACGTCGGTGGCAAGGAGCAGCTCGATGATGTCGCCCTGACCCATGTACTGGTCGACGAAGGCGACGTGCGCATCCATTCCCAGCGCATGGACCTGCGCAATCAGCGCGTTGCGGTAGGTCTCGCCCTGCACACGCAGAAGGTCGGGATGTGTCTGCCCGGCGATCAGGTACAGCGCCGCGGGGTGGTGCGCGACAACCTCCGGCATCGCTTCGATCATGAACTCCAGCCCCTTGCGGGGGTCGACGAGGCCGAACGTCGAGATGATCGTGCGTCCTTCCAATCCCAGCTTGGTCTTGAACCGGCGACGCTCACGGGGAGCGATCACCGGCATGCCGTGCGGGATGACCAGCGGAGGAGTGGCGAACCCGTAGGTGTCGACGAGGATGCCGACCGCGGTCGAGGCCATCACGATGGTGGCGTCACTCAGCCGTTCGATGTTCCGCACCGCTCTGCGGATCGAAGGCGACGGCTCGGGCAGTACGGTGTGCATGGTGGTCACCACCGGCTTTTCCAGCTCCTCGAGGAACCCCTCGAGGTGGTCCTGGTAACCGCCCTCGCCCCATCGGCCGCCGGAGAACACGGGCTCAGTCCAGGTGCCGTAGAGGCCGAACTCGTGCTGCACGTTGACGACGTCCGCATTGGAGTCGTTGATCGACCGTGCCGCCGCGCGG
Organism: Candidatus Dormiibacterota bacterium; assembly: GCA_030854305.1. GTDB lineage: Bacteria > Chloroflexota > Dormibacteria > Aeolococcales > Aeolococcaceae > Aeolococcus. The sequence continues at coordinate 4,549 of JALYTM010000034.1, read as the reverse complement.
TAGCTCTCGGGGTCGCCCTGCCGGATGCGCCAGCGCACCTCTGACCCGTACCGACGTAGGACCGCCGGCTCCTCGATCGCGGCAACGCGGCAGGTGGCGCCTGAGGCGTCGGCTTTCACGGCGGCGATGAGGTTGGCGGCAAACGTTGCGATGCCGCAGCGACGGGGAACAGCCGACGAGACGCTGACGACCCTCAACGGCCTCATTGTTCGTCCAAGCCGCGTACGGGGATGGAGTGCTTCAAGTCACACGAGTATGGGCCGAACCCCCGAACCCCGCCCTACGACGAGGTCTCCGTGCGCCGGCGTCCAACCGCCAGCGCCAGCCCGCCCGCGAAGATCGCGACCACACCCAGCGCGATGCGACCCGGGTTGACCAGTCCTGTCCCCGTGCCCGGCACGGTGGGCGTCACGCTGGTGCGCGTGGTCGACAGCGCGGGCACCGTGCACGTACCCGTCGGCGCGGTGATGTGATTGCCGTCCAGCGTCAGCGCTCCGTTGCGTGCCATGGCGCGACCCTGCACGATCTGTGCGTTGGTGACCATGGTGATGCTGGTCAATGCCATGAGGTTGCCGACGAGATGCGAGCCCGACCCCAGCGTGGCCGAGCTGCCGACCTGCCAGTACACGGCGCATGCCTGCGCTCCGCCGGTGAGGTTGACCACCGAATTGCTTGCTGTGACCAGGGTGGAGCCGATCTTGAAGATGTAGATCCCGTTGCCCCTGAGCGTGAGTGAGCCGGTCAGCGGCGCCGATGAGCTGAAGGAGTAGACGCCGGGAACGAGGTTCCTGCCGCCGAGGTTGGTGCCGGTGAGGTTGGAAGTGGTCGGCGCGTTGACCGCATCCGTGTACGCGGTGACCAAATCGTTCTTGGCCTGCAATGCCACTGCGTCGGCCACATGCTGCGCTCCGGCGACATTCCCCGGGGGAAAGCCGGTGACGGCGCTGCCGGGAGCCAGTCCGAGGTTGCCGGTGATCGCCGTCGGCCCCGTGTTGGTGATGGTCGATCCGCCCAACGCCGCGAAGTTCAGTGCCGTCCCGAGGCGCGGCTGGGTGACCGTGGCTGCCAATGCCGTGCCGGGCCACGCTGCTGCGACGAGTGCAGCGAGAGCCACCAGCAGCGAGACGAACGGTCGAGCAGATTTTCCCATCGACCCACCCTGCGCCCGACCCGGGCCGTAGAGTTCACTGCACCAGAATCGAAGCCGTTTCCGCTCAGCCTCGTAGCAGCGGATCGCGTCGCACGCCGCAGCACTCCCCCGGGCGCGCGCGGCGGGTAGACCGCCGAGTGCTCGAGCACGAAACCAGGACGGCTCGAGGGCGCGCGGCTGGGCCCTATGCGACCGCCGCCACGCGGGCGCGGAGCTCGGGCAGCGACAACGGAAGAGCGAACAGGTATCCCTGCGCAGCCCTGTACCCGAGCCCGGCCAGGGTGGCCGCCTCGGCCTCGGTCTCAACTCCTTCGGCGACAATCTCGGCGCCAATGGCGACACTGACATGCAGGATCGCCTCCGCCATGGCGCGAGCCTGTTCGCTGACATCGATGCCGGTCACGAATGCGCGGTCCAGCTTCACCATGTCGACCGGCAGCTGCTGGAGTCGCGCCAGCGAGGAGTACCCCGTCCCGAAGTCGTCGATGCACACCCGGACTCCGTGAGCGCGCAGCTGCTCGAACGCAGTACGCGTCTGGCTGATGTTGTCCATGAGGGAGCTCTCGGTCACTTCCAGGACGAGGGCCCGCGATGGGAGGCCGGTCCGCTCGAGCATCTCCTCGACCCACCCTGCAAAACGCGCGTCGCTGAGCTGCCGCACGGAGACGTTGACGGTGACGTAGGTCCCGAAATCCCGCTCCAGTTCGAGCATGTGCTCGGCTGCCGTGGTCATCACCCACTGACCGATGGGAACGATCAGCCCACTTCGCTCGGCGATGGGAATGAACTCCGCTCGGGGCACGTCGCCCAACTCGGGATGGGACCAGCGCAGCAAGGCCTCGGCGCCGATGATGCGCCGGTCATCGAGCCTGACCACGGGTTGGTACGCGACTCTCAACTGCCCCCACAGCATGGCGACGCGGAGGCCGTCCTGCATGTTGAGCCGGTGCTGCAGTTGTCGTCTCAGTTCCTTGTCGAACAGCCGGAACTGGCCGGAGCCAGCCTCCTTGGCGCGCGAGAGCGCGGAGTCGGCATCGCGGATCAATGCCGAGGACGGCCCACGCGAGTGGTCGACAGCGATGCCGACCGTGGCGGTCACGCGCAGCGCGTGGTGGGCGCCGATGGTCACGTCCGGCTCGAGCGCCTTCTTGACACGGTCGGCAGCGGTCTCCGCCTGCGCCGCGTCGAGTGCGGACGGCACGACCACGGCGAACTTGTCGCCTCCATAGCGTGCCACCAGCATGCCCGGAAAGGCTTCAGTGACGCGACTGGCGACCTCGCGCAACACCGCGTCGCCGACGGTGCTGCCGAAGCTGTCGTTGACGAGGTTGAACTCATCCAGGTCGAGGATCAACAGGGAGCCGCCGCGGAGATCCGAGGCCGCCATGGCGTCCAGGTGCTCGACGAGGCCGAACCGTCCGGGCAGCGCCGTCAGCGAGTCGTGACGGGCCACGAACAGCGCCATCGCGTCGGCGCGACGGCGTTCGGTCTCTGTTGACACGGCGTCGGGCACGTTGCTCGTCACCGATATGACGCCCAGGATGGCGCCCGTGTTGTCCCGCAACGGCGAGTTGACCGCAACGAACACGTGGCCGTTGACCGTCAGCCGCACGGTCGACTGGACACCGGCAAGGGCCTCCTCGAGGCCGCGGATGAGCCCGCCGTCCGCCGTGACCGACGAGACGTGCCTGCCGAGGTAGCTCTGCGCATCCCCGACTGGGCGGGGCGGCCGCTCGGCAATGAATGTGAAGCGGAGCTTGGTGTCGAAGGTGCTGACTGTCACCGGCCAAGACGAGACCGCGACGTCGACCACGCGGTTGCTCCGGCGCCGCCCCTCCTCGGTGTCACGCAGTTCGGTGAGGTCTTGCCCAACCAACGACAGTCGAACCGCGGCACCGGTGTCGTTGCGGATTGCCGACACGGTCCAGCGCACCGGGACCAAGGTGCCGTCGCGGCGCTTGAGCGACCGGTCGATCACGTACCCGTCGGTGGCTCCGTTGACCAGGCGTTCGATGGAGTCGCCGTCGGCGAACTGGGTGACGGCGAAGAGCATCCCTGCGTCGTGGCCGACCAGTGCGTCGCCGTCGAAGCCGCTCATCGCGCACATCGCACGGTTGGCGGCCTCGACCCGGAACGACGGGTATTCGACAGTGAGCTGACTGAGGGAACCGCGGTCGAAGACAACCTCGTGCGGGCGTGGACCGGCCGGCGAGGCGGGCGCGGCGCGCACAAGAGTCGTGACCGCGGAATGGTCGCGTCGTCCGGACTCCGGCGACGCGCTCGGCGCCAGGACAACGCGGGGCGTGCCGGCGGTGGGCGCGCGCCTTGGCGGAGAGCCAGCCATCGCGGAACGGTAGTCCGAACGGCGCAACAAGCGCCGTCACAGCACTGCGACGATTGCGCGACCGACTCGTGCAACACCATCGGAGCGCCCTCGCGTAGAGCGCCCTCGCGCCCGGCCGGCGCCGCGCGACGGTCAGCCGGGGCAGTTCGGCCGGGTGTACAACACCGCGCCGCCCGGCAGGCTGCTGCGTGCGGGGTACTCGGTGGCCACCCACGCGACGAACCCCGGGACGCCGGCAAGCCGCCCGGTGTCGAACAGCACCGCGCAGGCACGTGGCTCGCTCAGCAGCACCGACTCGATGGTGGTGGCGCTGACGCCGCCGCCACGCAGGCGGACGATCGAGGTGTCGACGAACGGTGGTGGTGCGTCGCGGGCGGCGAGAGCCTGGTCGAACTGGTCGTCGCCGATCACCAGCGCCGTTGGCGCCGTCAGCGCCCGCAGGCGGCTCACCAGCGCGAGGTCGGTCGGCGTCGTCAGCAGTGTCAGCGCGTGGTCGAGGAGCAGGAGCGCAGCCGCGAGGGCCACCACCACCGACACGCCGCCCGCGGCCGCCAGCCCACGGTCGCCGAGGCGATCACGACACTCCGCCACGATTCCGACCAGCCCGGTGGCGCCGAGCAGCGCCAAGCCCGGGATCAACAGCGCCATGTGGTGCGGGAAGATCGGTCTCGTCGCCGCCAGCGCCAGCAGCGCGCCGGCGCACCACGCCACCCCCACCACCCACGCACGGGGGGTTCGTCGCCAGCCGACCGCGAAGCCGATGGCACCCGCCACCACGGCCGGCCACTCCGTGTGGACGAACGAGCGCAGGAAGACGAAGGTGATGCCGGGATACAGCGAGTGCGTGTTCAGGTGCAGACCCACGGCCTCGTTCCACATCGACGTCAACGAGCCGGCGACGGGCAGGAGGACGGCTGCGGTCACGGCCAGCGCTCCGCCGGCAGCGAGCGCCATCGCGTGCCATCGCCGCCGGTCGCTGAGCAGGATGACCACCAGCACCGGCACCAGCCCGGCGTCGAACAGCTTGGTGAGGATGCCGAGGGCCAGGGCCGCCC
>JALYTM010000293.1 GCA_030854305.1 Candidatus Dormiibacterota bacterium | reverse complement strand
CGTGCGATGGGGGCCCGGCTGGTGTTCGCGCCCGCCCAGCAGCTCACTTCGATGGATGACGCCACGCTGGTGGCCGGCCTCGATGCGGCCTGGCTCATCGTCGGCAACGACTACGAGCTGGAGACGATCCACCAGCGCACCGGCCGCGACGCCGCCGCCCTCGCCACGCACGCCCTGGTGGCGCTCACCCGCGGCGGCCAGGGCAGCGAGTTCCATGAGGGCGGGACGGTCCACCAGGTCCCGGTGGTGGCACCGACCCGGTTCGTCGACCCCACCGGCGCCGGCGACGCCTACATCGCCGGCCTGCTCCACGGCCTCCGGTCCGGCCGGCCTGCGCCGGCCGCAGCGCGCATGGGTGCGCTGGCAGCCACCTACGTCATCGAGCAGTTGGGAACGCAGGCGCACTCCTACACCCCCGGTCAGTTCGCGGCGCGCTACGCGGCGGCGTTCGGCGAGTAGGCAGGACCGCGAACGTGACGCGCCGCACCGTCCGGGAGTGAGCCGGTCACCTGCACCAGGGTCAGCCGGCCGCAGCGGGCAGGCGCCCGAGCTGATGCTCCCAGCCGGCGCGGTGACCGTCGATGTGGGAGGAGGGCAGGCCGCGGTGCGTGAGCACGACCATCGTGTCGTCGCCGTCAGGGGTCAGCACGACCTCGACGATCGAACCGCCGGGCGGCAGCGAGTCGCTGCCGGGGATGCCCCAGCTGAACGCGACCCGGCGTGGCGGGTCGACGGTGATGTAGGCACCACGGGCGAGGCTCTCGCCCATGTCGAGCGAGAAGACGCCGCCGGGCCGCGGGTCGAGCTCGGCACGGTCGCCGATCCACCTGACGATGAGCGCGGGGTCGGTGAAGTACCGGAACACGACCTCCGGCGGTGCCTTGATGCGCTCGGTCGCGACGATGACGTCGTTGCGGATCTCAGCGGTCACGGCGACCCCTTCGCTGATCGAGGATGCGCCGTCTCGACGGCCTCCTTCAGGCGGCTGAGGGCGTCGGGCCAGAACTCGTAGAGCAGCTCGCGCACCGGCTCGAGCGACTCGTGGTGCAGCGCGTAGAGACGGCGGGTTCCCTCGCGGCGCTCGGTGAGGAGGCCGGCCTGCTTGAGCACGCCGATGTGCTGGCTGACCGCCTGCTGGGTGAGGGAGAAGGTCGCCGCGATCCGGCCCGCAGGCAGCTCTGTGTGCTGGACGAGGCGCAGGATCTGCCGGCGGTGTGGGTCCGCGAGCGCCCGCAGCACCGCATCGGGGGCTGCGGGCGCCGTCGACTGCCTCCGCTCGGCCATCGGGCTAGGACACGCCCCTCATATTCCCTCAGGCCCCGAACGGGGTGCCGATGCCGGTCTCGGCGAAGGCCTGGATGCTCGCCATGAAGAGCGTCCAGGCGGCGAAGCAGTCGTCCCAGCACTCGAGCTGCGGGGTCAGGCCGGCGTGCCGGAAGCGGAGCTCACTGCCGTTGCCGGCGGGGACGATGTCGAACTCCATGGTGGTGCCGAGCCACTCCAACGTGTGACCGGTCGGTGTGATCCCGTCGGACGCGATCGACTCCCAGACCACGCGGGTGGGTCCGGCCTCGAGGACGCGCATCGTGTTGACGCCGTAGTCGCCGAAACTGGTGACGAGCGTGCCGCCGACCGCTCCGTCGCCTACGGTCGGGCCCCACCAGCGGCTGACGCCGGCCGCGGAGGTGAACAGCGCTGAGACGGTGGCGGGGCGGGCAGGCAGGGTCAGGACCGCGGTGAAGTCCTCAGTCCCCGTGCTGGTGGTGCTGGTCATTCCGATCTCCTCTCGCTGGTTACAAGCTTGCCCTTGTACAAGGTGATGACTGTAATACTAGGCAGAGCTCTGGTCCTTGTCAAGCGCTGGTGCGTTGCACCCAGGTGACCTCGTCGCAGTCGTTCCACTGACTCACGATGGGAAGCCGCCCACCCATTGGGCTAGCCCTTCGGCGGCAGGCCCGGCACCTCGCCGTCCTCGGGGCTGACGCCCGCGAAGACGTCGCTCTCGGGGATCTGCGTCGGCACGTGGCTGATCACCAGCTGGAACGACTCGTCGGGGAAGTACTGGCGGGTCACTTCCTCGGGGATCGCCAGCATCGGCCAGTCGGGCCCGATCTGGCTGCGGTGGGCGGTCAGCGCCTGGCGCTTGCGGCCCAGTGTGTCCCTGACGTCGACGTGGGTGGTGACCCACTCGTCGGGCGTGACGAACGGCAGGTCGGCGGGGTCGTCGATGCCGAAGGGCGGCTCGCGGCCGGCGGCCTTGGCCAGGTCGGCGGCGCGACGCAGGAAGGACAGGGGGATGGCGGTGTAGTACAGCTTGGAAACTCGCCAGGGGGCGCCCTTGTCGGGGTACATGGAGCGCAGCGCAGCCGCCTCGACCGCCAGCAGCGTGACCCGGTGGGCCTGGATGTGGTCGGGATGGCCGTAGCCGCCGACCCCGTCGTACGTCACCACCACGTGGGGACGAAACCGGCGGATCTGCTCGACGACGCGACCGACGGCGTCGTTGACGTTGGCGGTCCAGAAGGCGTCGGGAAGGTCGTTGGTGGGCTCGCCCCACATCCCCGAGTCGCCGTAGCCGAGGAACACAACCTCGTCCACGCCGAGGATCGCGCACGCCGCGCGCAGCTCCGCCTGGCGGATCTCGGCGAGCCGGGGACGGGTCTCCACCTCGGGCATGTCGGCGGCCACGATGGTGGCGAGCTTGCCGTCCGTGCAGCAGATGTTCATGGTGCGGACACCGCGGTCGTGGCACGTGGCCAGCAGGCCACCCATGGTGATCGACTCGTCGTCGG
>JALYTM010000001.1 GCA_030854305.1 Candidatus Dormiibacterota bacterium | reverse complement strand
GAGCGCACCAGCCGCTATGTGCTGCTCCTTCACCTCCCTGACGGCCGCGCGGCCGAGAAGGTGAACCAGGCGATGAAGCGAGCCATCACAACGCTCCCCGAGGTGCTCATCCGCTCGATCACCTGGGACCAGGGTAAGGAGCTCTCTGCGCATGTCGACTTCACCGTTGACACTGGTGTTCAGGTGTACTTCTGCGATCCACACAGCCCGTGGCAGCGCGGCTCCAACGAGAACACCAACGGACTCCTTCGTCAGTACATGCCCAAGGGCACCGACCTCTCCCTCTTCGGAGCCGACGATCTTGCCCGTATCGCCGCGAGCATCAACAATCGTCCTCGCAAGACGCTCGGATTTATGAAACCATCAGAGAAACTTACCGAGCTTGTTGCCATGACCGGTTGAGTCCGCCCACCAAAAAGGGGTCAGTTTTCGACCGTTGACAACAGGAGTTATCAATGGGGGTATCCAACCGGACAGCGTTCTGCTCTGGATACCAGCGTCGGAGGCGGCGCTGGGTCTACTTATTGAGGCTCTGCTCGTGGCCACATTGATTCGTCGGCTGTTCCGTGAGTGACGGCGACCCGTCTTCCGGCTAACGTCAGGCGGTTCCACGCACGGCAGGATCGGGGGGAAATGGACAGCCGGACGCCAGGTAGCGCAGATCGCCATCGGCCCGCCGATCGGATCGTGTGGGCCTGATATACTCGCAGCGACGAATAGACTGACACGGGTATGTTCGGTCGAGCTGCAGGTTTGGGGCAGCTTTTGGCCCGGGCATGACCCAGCGTTCCGACGGCGTCGATCAGAGTGGTCGGCAGCTGGCGCCAGCACACTTGATTGTCGGGTCTGAGGCCCCCCGCGGGCGCCTTGGGGTGGCACTCGTTTAAGAGGCCATCACCTCGACCCCGCCGCCGCCGCCAGAAGCCTCTGGTCTTCCACCCCGCAGCGCGCCGAGGGTTTTCCAGGCTCTGGTGCAGAGCTGCAGGCTAAAGCTGACCTCAGGGTCGTTGAGATCGTATCCGGTGATGCTGCGGATACGATGCAACCGGTACTTCAGTGTGCTGCGGTGCACGAAAAGGGCTGCCGTAGTCCTGTCGTAGTTGCCCCCGCACTCGAGGTACTCAGTCAGGGTGTGGACCATCTCGCTGTGCTTGAGCGCGTCGTAGTCGAGCAGCGCGCCCAGCTGATCGCGGACGAACTGCTCAAGCCCGGCGAGGTCCTGCACGCTGCAAAACAACCGATAGACGCCGAGTTCGTCGAAAGTCAGGGTGCGATCAACGTCGGCGGACGAGCTTTGCATGCGCAGGGCAATCTCGGCCTCCCGATGAGAGCGGGCGAAATCGCCTGGTCGCTCGCACCGGCTTCCGATGCCTAGCCTGCAGCGGCCACCGCCCAGCTCGCGAATCACGCTTTGGCGCAACTCCTCCCACGGAGGCTCCGCATTTGCAAGGATGACGACCGCGCCCTTGCGCGACACCATAAGCGTTCCGACCGAAAGGAGGCGGACGGCACGGCGGACGGCATGGAAGAAGGCTTCGTCGTCGCGGGTCCGGGCTCGACCCTCGGCCACGACCACACGATGGGGGCGGCCCAGATCATAGCCAAGCCCCTGGGCCCGGCTCTGGACCACCTCGTCGTCGGTGCCATCAAGCAGCGCCTCCGCCAAGTCACGCTTAACTCGAATCTCCGCCTCGGCCATGCTGCGCAGGCGAGCCAGTTCCATCGCCAGAACGGTGGCCCCATGCTCCAGCGCGATCAGCTCGTGCTCTCCTGTTGTCGCCTCCGGGTCGATCAGTGCAAGGACCCCGAGAAGGTCGCCACGCGGCCGGGCTAGGGCGACGATGCGACCACCGTCGCGGGTTGGGCGCGCTTCCCGGATGAGCCTGCGAAGCAGCTGCTCCCGCTTGATCGCCGGGTCCTTCGGGTACGGCTCGGGCCTGCCCGGGCCCGCCCAGGCGCGCAGGCTGCCGTAGCGGTCCTCGATGGCCACGGCGTAGCCTGTGAGCTCGTAGATGGCCCTGGCCAGCCCCTCCTGGCCCTCGCTACGAACGACGACCTCCGTCAGTCGTGCATGGATATCCATGCTGCGCTGCAGGGCCGCAAGCGTCACCTCAAGCGATGCGCTGAGCGTCGTGAGCTGCTCGGCTGCGGCCCGCTCCATCGCATGAAGGCGGGCGTTGGCGAGGGCCACTCCCATCTGCTGGGCCAAGACCTGGAGCAGAAACCGGTCGTGCGTCGAAGGCTCGGCCGCGGCGCCGACGACCAGGAAGTTGCGGCTCCTGCCCCCGCCGAGGGCGAACGCCCAATCCCACGCATCGCCGGGAATATGCACAGGGCCGCCAACGCCGTCCACGGATTGAAGCTGCCTTTCCAATTCATCACGGACTGCCAAGTCATCGCAGGGCGACTCCAGTTCGAGCCACCCGGCGCCTTCGATGTGGAGGCCGCGCAGCCGGGCCGGGCCCAGCGAGGTGATCGACGACGTGGCGAGATGGGCAATCTGCTTCTCGTCGGTGCTCTCCGTCAGCAGCATGGAGAGCAAGAGCAAGCCTCGGAGATTGGAGAGATGCTCGCGCCACGTCGTGTCCGAGGTACCTGCCGACGGTGTCGCGATGGGTGTCACTAGCGGGTAGCGAGAAACTCGTCGGGTTCCAGGTAGTACAGGTTTTCAATCACCACGCCTTTAACCAGAACCTTCGGGTGGGTTTTCAAGACTTCGAAAATCACCTCGCCGTCGAAGCGCCCCAGATCGTAAAGGCAGAGGATGACCTGGGGGTAGCGCGGAAGGAAGCGGTTGAGCTCCGACTCGTAACCGACCAGTTCGTCAACCCCTGGAGTGTCTCGCAGCGCCCAGGTCATTTCGCCTACTGCGCGCACGGAAGAAAAACCGTCGCTGCTCAGGGCAGCGCCCACGGTCGCATCCCAGAAGCCGATCATCCGATCGGTCTTGAACACGCCGTCCCGCAAGTAGGTGCTCTGCGACGGCAGCACGTCGAGCTGGTGGTTGGCACTCTTGTTGTCGATGTCAATGACGGCGCGCAACTCTGCCAACACCGCCTCAGGATCGCTCGCGTCCACCACACAGATGCACTTGTCGCCGGCCTCGAGCCCAGCGCGCAGGTACGGGATGAGGATCTCGTCTCGGTCGTCTAGGCCGTGGTAGAAGGCGCAGATGTGGTCGCCCTGGAGTATCTGCAGCCCAGGAATGCCGAAGTCGACAGTGACAGACATCCACTTACCTCCATAGATCCGCAAGACGCATTGTAGGCTGGGCGAGGCCGCCGCAGGTCGTCCCGGCAGGACAGGAGAACTGGTTAGGCCTGTCTCTGCAGGACGAGGCTGCCCCAACCAACAGCTGACAGGGATCGTCCAGGTGACATCAATCGTCGCCAACAGGGCTGGAGCGGGTAAAGCTGCGGAGATACTCGGAAGCTCTGCGGCTTGAATTTCGCTCGCCCCGCGGTGCGCGCAAGGGTCACTCGTCGCAGGTCGGAGGCTGGCGACTTACGTCAGGCGTCCGCTGCACGCAGGCTGGGAGTACGCCCAAGCCCGCGAGGGCCGTGCAACTCTAGAGGGGTGGACTTCCCACCAGTTCGAGCAACAGGGCAAGGGCGGTCTCCGGAGCTCGGTGCTCGCTCCCTGGGTGGTCGGTCTCGCGGCAGCTCCCCGCCGTCGTGGACCCGATACTGAACCGCTGTTTCGCGACCGGCAATACTCTGTCGGCGCCTCGAAACCTCCCTTTCAAGCGCTGCCGCCACGGCATATATGCGTGCTCAGCGACCATAGCGACGCCAATGGTCGGCGAACAGATCCTCCTCGGTGACCGGCTGCGGTGGGATCGGCCGCGACACCCAGGTGAGGTTTACGAAATGCCTGGCGTTGACGTTCTCCGTGGTGATGTTGCCGCCCCAGGTCCCGCAACTCAGGCTCAGGGTGAAGGGCAGCCCGTTGCGAGCGCTTCCGGCACCTTCATTGAGGTTCTGGTTGACCATGACGCGCGCCGTCCTTGTGCCCAACGCCAAGGCATCGACGCTGGCGTCGGAGCGAGTATGTATACCGCAAGTGTGGCCGAGCCCCTGGTATTCTGTGATGGCGTTGACCAGCTCGACGGCACGCTGAATTCCGCCGTCATATCGGTACAGAGCTAGGACCACGGAGAGCTTCTCTCCTGAGAACGGGTGACGCGGGCCGGCTCCGTCCTCCTCGACGAGCAAGAACGTGCGATCAGCGGCGATGCTGAAACCCGCGAGTTCGGCGATCCGCTGAGCTGACTTCGCCACCACCTCGGCCACGGGAATGTGTGATTCACCGGGCCACATCACCGCCTGGAGGCGGGTCTGCTCCTCAGGCGTGCACAGATGACCGCCCGCGAGGACCAAGCGGTCGCGGAGATCGAGGTAGATTGTGGACTCAGCGACGACGGCATTGTCTGCCAGACAGCTCGTGGCGAAGTCGAACGTCTTGGCGGCGACGATCGCCGCGGTGGCATCCTCGAGGTCGGCCGTTTCGTCGACCACGTGGACAGCGTTCCCGACGCCCACGCCGTACGCGGGCGTCCCGGAGCTATAGGCCGCCTTGACCATGCCGGCCCCGCCGGTGGCCACCACCAGGTCTGCGAGGCGCATCAGCTCCGCGGCCCGCGCGACGCTGGGCTTATCGAGCACTTGGATCAGGTCGGCCGGGGCTCCCACCTGCTGGCACGCGGAGCGCATGAAGTCCACCACCGCTGCACTTGTGTGCCACGTACGGGGGTGCGGGGCGACAACGATGGCGTTGCGCCCCTTGAGGGCCAGTAAAGCCTTCAGAGGTGGAGTGGCGTCCGGGCCGGTGGTGGGGATCAGCGCAGCGACCACGCCTACCGGCTTGGCGATCTTGACGAGACCGTGCTCGCGGTCTTCCTCGACCACACCAACTGTTCGCATCCCGCGCATGTCGGCCAGCACGCCCGTGATCCGCTTTTGAATCTTGACCACTTTGTCGGCGTAGTTGCCGAACCCGCCCTCGTCAACGGCCAGGCGGGCCAGTTCCTCAGCGCGGTCGCGACGTACGACGGACCACGCAACGGCGGTGACGAGCTCGTCCACCTGCTCCTGCGTGTAGCCGGAGATCGACTTTGCGGCGTCTTGCGCCCGATGGATCGTCTCGACGACGTCGCTTGGTGGCGCCACCTCGGTCTCTCGCGAATTGACGACCTGTTTCACCATGGTCGGATGGTGACCGCCGCGTGACGGCAGGACATCGCCATCCGAGGACCAAGGTCGCGCCGACGCCTGTCCTCGGCGGACGGCGAGCCACGCGCGCGCCGCCGAGGTGGTCTCGTCTCCGCGTGACTAAGCCCGCCCATCACTTGGTACCAGGAGGACATCGACGGCCGGGCCGCGCAAGCCGAACATTGAACATGCCTCCCCGCTTCGCCAGGCGGGCGACCCCACACGAGGACTGAGCATGGACGTCAGCCACAAGTCGCTATCCATCGCCGAGTGGCAGACGCTGATCGACGCCGCCGTTGCCGGCGAGGTCGATGAGCCGATCCACAACGTTGACTCTGACAACGCTCACGACTTCGATGCGATCTTCGTCGGGGGTGGGGCTGGCGGACGGTTCGGGTCCGCGTACCTTCGGGCGCAGGGCGGACGCCAGTTGACCGTCGACCGCTGGCCTTTTCTCGGTGGCTCCTGCCCGCACCAAGCGTGCGTCCCGCACCACCTCTTCTCCGATGCCGCCCGCGAACTCGACCTCGCTCGGCAGCTATCAGGCCGCCTCTTCTTTCCCGTGTTCGATGAAGCGCGGGCATCCGTCCTGGACATGGTCGATCTCTTCCGACAGGGTCGTAACTCCGCCCATGCGTTTATGAACTGGCAGAGTAAGGAGCAACTGGGGATGGAATACATCCTCAACGCGTCGGCGACCGTCCTTGACGCGCACACCGTGGAGGTAGAGGGCGAGCGGTTCACGGCACGCAACCTGGTGCTCGGGACAGGGGCGCGCACCGACTGGCCGGACATCCCGGGCATCGATTTGCCCGGCGTCTTCGACTTCGCCAGCCTGGTCGAGACTCTCGACTACAACCCGCGCCGGTGTGTGATCGTCGGTGGCTCCAAGGTTGCGCTCGAGTACGGCTCCTTCTTCCAGGCGGCCGGGTGTGCAACGACCATCGTCTCGAGGAGCCCGCTGATGCGTACCGCGAGCCTCCATCACATCGACGAGGACCTGCGCCGCTACGTGGTCGACGGCATGCGCGATCGCGGGATGGTGATCCACGAAGGTGCCCAGACAATTGCCATCACGGGCAACGGGCGCGCTGCCGGGGTGCAGGCGCGGCTCGCCGACGGCCGGGTCGTGACGCTTGAGGCGGACATGGTCTTCGTGGGCACCGGTGAGCGGGCACAGTCGCAGCCATTCGTCGATGCCCTCGGTGTCGAGACCGATGCCCGGGGATCGATTCAGGTCGACGCCAGAATGCGCACCTCTGTCCCCGGCGTCTTCGCGATCGGAGACCTCATCGGCCCACCGATGGAGATGTTCAAGGCTCGAAAGTGCGGCATGACCGCGTCCCGCAACATCAGTGGCGACCCGTACGAGTTCGACTTCAGCGAGTACCCAGACTTCCTCCACACCACGTATGAGGTGACCTGGGTCGGGCTCACTGAGGCAGAAGCCCGCGACCAGTTCGGCGAGGTCATCGTCATCCAGATGCCACCCGAGGGGCTCGACTTCAACGAGATTCCTCTCCCTTGCTCTGAGGGCAGCATGTTGTACGCCTTCACCAAGCCGGAGCTCACCGGCTTCCAGAAGTGCGTCATCGACGGCGGCAGCCGTCGGGTTCTCGGCTTCCACCACGTCGGGTTTGGCGCCAAGGATGCGTTCCAGTACCTGGACTATCTGCTGCGGCAGCCGGGTGGGCTCACGATTGATCAGATGGCGGAGATGAACGAGCTGTTCCTCAACTCCGAGCACTTCATCCAGCTCTGTCGTCTGCGCGCGGGGCGGCGGGAGTTGGTCAGTCTCTGACAGTCGGTCAGACCTCAGCCAAGCAGGAAGGCACGGGCCTCGGCGACCAGCGCGGCGTCCGCGCTCTCCGCGGCAATGGAGCGCTCGGCATGCCACGTCTGGGCAGTTGTCAGCCGCCGTCGCACATCCCGACAGTGGTCGCGAACGGCATTCGGCGCCGCGCCACCGAGGCATGTTCGAGTGCTCACGGCCTGACGTGGATCCGCAGCGGCCTCGAGGGGGCCGGGGTCCCAGTCGTGGGCGCCACCGAGCACGCTCCGGGCAGCGGCGGCAATACCCCCCAGGTCGATTACAGTCGCGCCTGCCGCCAGCGCCGCAGCGACGGCCTGCCCGACCATCCGGTACGCAGATCGGTAGTCGATCCCCGCCGACAGCGTGATCTCCTCAGCTATGTCGGTGGCGACAGCGAAGTGCTCAGCCGCGCGCGCAGCCATGGCAGCGGAGTCGACGCTGAGCGTCCGCACAACTGCCGCGCCGAGGTTGAGCAGACGACCGGCGAGGCTGAGTGCGCCGCCCACTTCGCCGCAGGCGTAGAGCCAATTGTCCGTCTGCGCGGATGGTGTGCGTTGCGCTACGAGGAGTCCGACGCAACGTCCGATGAGGAGGGAAGCTCCGCCACGAATCACCACCAAGGCGTAGGGATTCCGCTTCTGGGGCATGAGCACCGATGCGCGGCAGAGGGAGGCATCAACCTCAACGAGGCCAAAGCCCGGGCTGGACAGGATCTCGAGGTCTTCGCCGAGGCGGTCGAGGGTCGTGGTCGCCTGGACTCCCGCGAACACCGCGTCCGCTAGTCCGTCGGTGGCCCACATGGCATCTCGTGTCTGCCTGCCCGCCTCGGCGAAGCCGAGGCGGCTGGCGAGCCGTGCCCGATCGAGCGGGATCCGTGTGCCACCGACGCCACCCGCGCCGGCGGGTGAGCGATCGGCCCAGCGATGCGCCTGCTCCACGCGCTCGAGGCTGCGCAGGGTCTCCTCGGCGAAGCTGGCGAGGTAGTGACCGAAGGTGGACGGCTGGGCGGGCTGCAGGTAGGTGGTGTCGGCCCACACAGTCTCGGCGTGTGCATCTGCGGCATCGACGAGCGCGCCGGTCAACGTAACGATGGCGCCGTGCAGATCGAGCAGCCATTCGCGAAGGGCCAGGCGCGTCGCTATGCGCAGCGCCTCGCGACGGGTCCTTCCGGTGTGCAGCCACCCGGCTGTGGTCCCGAGCTGCCGGTCGAGCTCCCGCTCTCGACTGTTGTACGCGTCGCCGAAGCGGGGGTCATAGGGGAAGTCCTGTGCAGCGATGTCGAGCAGGCCCACGAGGGCTGCCAACAGCCGCACCGCTTCCAGGTGTGGCACCACGCCCTGCTCAGCGAGTTCCAGAACGTGGGCGATGTCGGCCACCGTGAGTCCGCGATGAAGGACTCGGGCGTCGGCAATCTCGAGGCCGAACCCCGCCTCCAGGAGTTCTGGCGCCGGTCCCTTGGTGATGCGCGCATCAGCGCCAAGATACCCTTCGGGAGGCGTCTGGCTCACCACGACACCTCGGACGTGAACAGCGCGGGGGCACCGCCCGTCACGAGGAAGACAACCGGGCCTGTGATTTGGCCCCTTGCCGCGGACTCGAGGAGTGCGGCCATCGCCTTTGCACCGAAGACAGGATCGAGCAGGACGCCCTCGCTCCGCGCGACGAGCCGCGCAGCAGCGTCGCCCTCCGCCGACCGCTTTCCATACCCCGGGCCCCGAAAGCCGTCGATGACCGTGATCCCCGCGGCCGTCACCGCTGCTTCCGCGCCCAAGCCAAGCTGAGCCGCGGCGTCGCCGACAAGAGCAGCAACACGCGCGGTGCACTCCTCGACCGGCCGGCTGACCGTGACACCAATAACCTCGTACCCGGTTCGCAGCCACTGCGCTCCTGCGACGAGGCCTGCCTGCGTGCCGCACGACCCAGTAGCAAGCCAGAGGCTTGTCGGGGTCAGGCGGGCGGCTGCGATCTGACCCAGCAACTCCAGCGTGGCGCACACGTAGCCCAGCGAGCCCGTGCCGGTCGCACCTCCACGCGGCAGCGCGTAGGGCCGCCGACCCGCCGCCGCCAATTCAGCGGTCAACGACTCGATCGCGAGATCCACCGAACCGCGGTCGGGCTCTCCGGTGAAACGAATGTCGGCGCCGGCTAGCTGATCGAGCAGGAGGTTCCCCGTGGCCGGCACAGGCTCACCGTAGAAGACAAGGAAGACGTCGAGGCCACAGCGGCGGGCCGCCAGCGCGGCGATCGCTGCCCAGTTGGACTGCGGCCCGGCGCCCGTGACCACGCAGTCCGCCTTGCGGGCGGCGGCATCGGCGAGCAGGTACTCGACAGCTCGTACCTTGTTGCCACCGAGCGCCAGTCCGGTGAGGTCGTCGCGTTTCAGCCAAGTCTCGACCCCGGCGACTCTGGAGAGAGCCGGCGCGGGCTGCAGCGGGGTCGGCATGGCTCCCAGGCTCAGCCGGGGCACGGAGAGGAGCGCTCGCTCAACTGCCCGGATCACGGGCTGTCGTCCACGATAACGGGGGCATCGCCTCCGGCTCGGTGGCCCGGGCCGCCCGGGCAGCGTCGGCCACGCGATCGATCATCATCGGAGCGGAACCCATCGCCCGATGAGGATCCAGCTCAACGTCGAGCACAGCCGCGTCGACTGCGCCGGCAGCTGCCTCGGTGACCAAGGCTTCACGAAGAGTCAGTTTGGCGTCAAGGCCGCGCATGGTGGCGCGGTACACAGCGTCCTGCGCGGCGTGCTTGCCTATCCGGTCAGAGAGGGTGCGCACGGCAAGAGCCGAGAGCACGTAGCCACCTCGAGCCGCCAGGTTGGCCGACATCCGGTCAACATCCACCACCAGCCCCTCGAGCAACCGGATTGCGAAGCTCAGCGCGGCCGCGGTCAGCAGGCAAGCCTCAGGAACGATCAGCCACTCCGTCTTCCAGGCGCGACCGTCGCGCTCGTGCTCGTGGACCATCCCCTCGAGGGCCAGAGCCGCGTCACTCCGCACCACTCGGGCGAGGGTGCCCAGATGTTCGGACAGTTCGGGATTGCGTTTGTGGGGCATGGTGATGCTGCCGACCTGGCCCGGAATGACCGCTTCGTGCAATTCCCCGATCTCCGGCCGCTGCAGCTGGTAGACCTCATTGCCGACCTTCGCCAAAGTGGCGGTTGTCATGGCCAGGAGTGCCACGAACTCGGCGAGTCCGTCGCGAGCGGTGAGCCAGGCAATGTCAGATACACCCAGATCCAAGCGTTTGGCGAAGGCCTCCAGGAGGGGCCCTGCCTGCTGCCCCCAGAACTCCATGGTCCCAAGGGCTCCGCCAAGTTGCACAACTTCCCAGCGCCGCCGACCCTCGTTGAGCCGACGGAGATGGCGGCGCAACTCCGCCGCCCACACGGCCGCCTTGAAGCCGAAGCTGATCGGGAGCCCAGGCTGACCGTGGGTACGACCCGACATCACTGTATCGCGGTGCCGTTGCGCGAGGTCAAGCGCGGCCGACTCGAGGCGGCGCAGATCCCTGTACAGGATGCGGCCCACCTCCTGCATGACCAGTGCACTCCACGTATCGGAGAGGTCCTGGACGGTCGCACCGTAGTAAATCCAGGTGCGCCCGGGCTCGGGAAGCACCTCTTGCAAACAGTGGATGAGGCCGAGGGTGGAGTGCCCCGTGGCGCGAGTCTCCTCCGCGACGCGCTCCAAGTCGAGGTGCTCGACTGATGCATAGAGGCGAATTTGCCGGGCGGCCTCTCCCGGAACCAGCCCGACCTCCGCCTGTGCCTCCGCCAATGCGGCCAAGATCTCCAACCAGGATTGGAGGCGTCCGCGGTCATCGAAGAGCGCGTGCACCTCGGGTGTGGACCAGAGGTGCCCGAAGATCACCGAGTCGACCGGGTGGGCACCCATTCGCCCAGCCTACACTGCCTGTTCCGCGAGCGCCGGTGCGTCGACGCCGGTCAGTCGGCGAAGGGCAAGACGCACTTCGTCCAAGCTCGCTCCCCACGGCACGACCGCCGTGGAGCCGTCCATCTCAACACCGCGCTCCAGCAGGCAGCATTTCACCAACCGCAGGGTTGAGCCTGCCGGGTGCTCACGCTTGCGCGGGCAGATATCGACTCTCGCGGGGTCGTCCCCGTAGAAGTGGCGGTGAAATTGGAGGGACCGCTCGCAGCCAATCATCAACCAGTCATGACGAATCGCGGGTCGAGTGTCGAGGAACTCTACCGGGGTCGGCAGATCAATGCCGCAGCCCCGACAGGGAAGGAGGTAGCGTGGAGCCGGGTGGCGAACGGCAATCTCATGGAGGTCGACCGCTTCGAGCTTGAGTTCGATGGGTGGCAGGTCTTCGTCGAAGGCGACCACCTGTTCCGCCTGAGCAAGCAACTTGGGAGGCTCGGGGGGCACCACCTCGGTCACGGCCACCTCGACCGGCTGGGGCTTCCAGATGAAGTTGATGTGCTCGAAGCGGCCCAGCACGACGTAGGCGCTCCTCCCGTGCCGAGCGTGTCTGGCCGCGGCGCGGCCCAGCGCCGTTGCGTTCCCGACGTCGACGTCTGGCTCGCGGATGAAGACGGTCGCCTCGGGACCACTCAGAACCCGGGCCTCGATCACTCTGGAGAACAGCGGAATCTCCGAAGCCTTGCGCACCTCTACCAACGCGGTGTCCTCAGCGTGGCGGAGGACCAGGTACGTCGTCCGGCGGTAGACCTCACGCCCGAGCAAGAAGGACACCAGCTCGTCTGGACGCAGAGGCACATCAACCTCCTGCACTGAGACTCCCCGATAGGGCCGGGAGATGGTGTTCGGCTCGGGCTCGGAGATCACGGCAGCACCACGACAGTCGCCTGGACGTCGCTGTCCATCAAGGCGAGGTGGGCCGTATCGGCCCGGAGCCCGAGACGAAGCGTCTCCACGGGAAGTACCTCTGTCGTCGGGATATTGCCGAGGTTCACGTTGACACCCACGTGGTCCACCAGCCAGGCCTGCTGAGACTTCTGCGGAGCTTCAAAGATGACTCGGTCCAGCGGGAGGTGGCCAGTGATCGCGTCGACGAGTTGCGCGCTAATCGCGCCCTCCCGACTGTACAAGCCCACTGTACCGCTCTCCCGGCCCTCAGCGACCACCAGGCTGGCGCCAGCGGCCAGGTCCGCCTCCATCTCCGCGACCCACTCGCCGGCAATCACGGGCACGCTGCCGTCTTTGCTGCCGGTCTCGGCCAGAACCACGAAATCCTGGCACAACGCCGCGATCAACTCGGTCTTGCGACGGGCCGACATGTGACCCAGACCGTTGGAAACTTCAAGTACATCGATGCCCTGCTGTGTGGCCCAGCGCGAGAGATCGGGTATGCGCCCCTGGCTCACGGCGATCTCCACCAAGGTCCCGCCGAGCGACACCACGACACCGGCTTGGTGGCAAGCGGCGACACGGGCACCGAGGCATCGGTCAATGTAACCGATTCCCCAGCCGATCTTGACGACGTCGACGGCGTGGCCGGCGACGGCGAGGAAGTTCTCAAGCTCAGCAATGGGAAGGCCCTTGTCGAGCACGTGGGTGAGGCCTCTGACTCTGGGCTTGCGCGTGCGTTCAGGCAAGGCGAGAAAGTCTGGAACGTCCCCCAACATGCGCACCTCCGGTGGTCAGCGACGTCACCAAGATATGCATTGGCGGCAGCAAAGGCCTCGCATCGCGGGGACTAGCCTAGACGTCGTATATGTCCTAGCAGGTCATGGGGCCTGGCGCCTATTCAGGTCTAGCCTTCCCAACCGCCCCGGAAATTTATACGGAGAGTGAGGTGAGCGGACGGCTCCTTGTTATCGGCGGTGGCGCCGCCGGCATGTCGGCGGCGTCTGCAGCACGTCGGGTCGACCCCAGCCTTGAGATTATTGTCCTTGAGGCGACCGGCCATGCCGCGTATGGGCTCTGTGGGCTGCCGTATCTGGTGAGCGGCGTGATCGGCGACGCCTCGGCGTTGCTCGCGTATCCTCCGGAGTTCTTCCGGGAGGAGCGCAACATCGATCTGCGGCTGGGCGTCGCTGCGATAGGCATCGATCCCAGTGCCGGCACGGTGACCTGCACGGACGGTGAACACGAGCGCGAGATCGGCTACGACCATTTGGTGGTAACGGCGGGCGGCGCACCCATCCTGCCACCCGTCCCCGGAATGGACGCGGGGATCAACGGAGGCCGAATTTTCACGGTGCGCACCCTGGAAGACGCGGTGCGCCTGCGGGCGTTACTCGATGGGGGTAAGGCTCGACGGGCAGTGGTGGTCGGGGCCGGCTACATCGGGCTGGAGATGGCGGAGGCGCTTCGCGCTCGCCACCTCGAGGTGGTGGTCGTCGAGCTTCTCGATCAGGTGATGCCCAATCTCGACCCCGAGATTGCTGCGCTTATTGAGACTGAGGTGCGGCTCCACGGGGTCGACCTGCGCCTGCAGACGGGACTGACTGAACTCCGATCCTCAGCAACGGCGCTTGTGGCAGTTCTCGACAGCGGCGCCGTCTCGACAGATGTCATCGTCGTTGCCACCGGTGTTCGACCCAGCGGCGGCATGGCCGCGGCTGCCGGCGCGCGCACTGACACGTCACGGGCGCTGCTGGTGGATCGGCAGATGCGGACCAGCCTGCCCGCGGTCAGCGCCGCCGGCGACTGCGTGGCCCACTACCATCGCATCCTCGGGCGGCCGGCTTTCGTCCCCTTGGGTCCAGCGGCAAACAAGACGGGGCGAGTGGCCGGGACTGTCGCCGCTGGACGCGACGCTGAATTCCACGGCATTCTCGGCACGGCTGTGGTCAAAGTATTCGACCTGGCTGTGGGACGTACGGGACTGACGCTGCGAGAGGCGCGGCAAGGAGGGGTCGCGGCGCTCGCGACCGACGTGGTCGGACGGTCACGAGCGAAGTACTACCCGGGCTCGGAAGCCGTCAACGTGCGGCTGGTGCACGAGCCGGGTGGCCGGTTACTCGGAGCTCAGATGGTCGGCCGGTCGGGGGTGGCCAAGCGAATCGACGTTGTCGCCGCCGCACTCCAGGCCGGATTCGGCGTGGACGACCTGGCTGATCTCGACCTCTCGTACGCGCCCCCATACGCGCCCGTGTACGAGCCGGTGCTCGTCGCTGCCCAGGCAGCGGCGCGTTCAGGGACCGGCGCGGTGGCCTGATGGGTGAAACGGTCGCCGTAGTCACGGGCGGTGCCTCCGGCATTGGCCGGGCGACGTGCTCGCGATTGCTCGACGACGGATTCCGCCTGGCGGTTCTGGACCTCGACCTCGATGGGGCCACGGGCGCGGCCGGTGGCGGTCTTGGTCTGCGCGCCGATGTCTCCAACGCCGATGACGTCGCAGGCGCGTTCGCCGCCGTCGTCCAGTCCTTCGGCCGCATTGACGTTTTGGTCAACAATGCCGGAATCACCGGCTCGCGCGCCGCCACCGTGTGCCACGAGACCACGATCGACGAGTGGGACCGTGTCTGCGCTGTCAACGTGCGCGGACCGTTTCTCTGCACGAGGGCGGCGCTTCCCGTGATGCTCAGTCAGCGCGCGGGGCATGTCATCACGGTGGCATCCGTCGCGGCACTGGTCGCCTTTCCCGGGCGCTGCGCGTACACCACCTCCAAGGGCGCAGCGCTCATGCTCACGCGCTCCGTGGCTGTGGACTACGCGCAGTTCGGGATCCGCGCCAACGCGGTCTGCCCGGGCTTCATTGAGACGCCAATGACCCAGTGGCGGCTGGACGCTCCAGAGATGCGCGCCGAGGTCGAGGCACGAATCCCCATGGGCCGGGTGGGCCAGCCTGACGAGATCGCTGACGTCATCTCCGTTCTGGCCTCTGGGCGCATGGCCTACATGACCGGTCAGGCGCTCGTGGCCGACGCGGGCTGGACGGCGCTGTGAACCCCGGATGCAAGAGAGGCCGTGACCCAAACCGGACAGACCACGAGGTGACGACAAATGTCGGGACGACTTGACGGCAAGGTGACCGTGGTCACCGGAGCGGGCTCGGGAATTGGGAGGGCCGCCGCGGAGCTCTTCGCCGTTGAGGGTGCCACGGTCGCCGTCGTCGATCAGAACCACTCCAGCGCTGAGGAGACCGCGGCGCACATCATCACATCCGGTGGGTCCGCTCTCGCCCTCCAGGCCGACGTCACGTCAGCCACCGAGGTCGAGCGGGCCATGGCAGCAACCGTCGCGGAGTTCGGTCGGATCGACGTCCTGTACAACAACGCGGGGGTGAACAGCCGGGGCTCGGTGGAGGTTGCCGAAGAGGCCGACTGGGATCGTTGCTTCGGCGTCAACACCAAGGGGACGTTTCTCTGCTCCCGCGCCGCGATCCCATCGATGAAGGCGGGGGGAGGAGGAGCGATCGTGAACCAGGCCTCGGTTGCGGGTCTTGTCGGTGTCCCTGATTTCGCGGCCTACTGCGCGGCCAAGGGTGCCGTGATTGCTCTCACCCGTTCCATGGCCGTGGACCTCGCCAAGCTCGGCATCCGAGTCAACGCGATCTGTCCGGGAACCGTGTTCACACCCCTGATGGAGCCCATGCTGCGCACGCGCGGCGGCGGCGACCTCGACGAGGGAATGCGCCTGACCGTAGCCAAGTACCCGATCGGGAGGCTCGGAGCGCCGGGGGAGATCGCCCAGGTAGCCCTGTTCTTGGCGAGCGACGACTCTGCCTTCATGACTGGGTCGATTGTCGTGGCCGACGGCGGCATGACCACACAGTAGGAGCCTGCTGATGCCTGTCCACCTCAAACCAGACAAACTCGTCGACCTCAGGGAGGCGGCCAGCTACGTGCTCGACGGCTCCTTGGTGGCGCTTGGCGGCGGTCTGTGCGGGCGTCTCCCCATGGCCCTGGTCCGCGAAATCATCCGTCAGGGACGACGCCGACTCCACCTGGTCGGTTCGGCCCATTCCATCGATGTCGACCTCCTCATCGCTGCGGGCTGTGTGCAAGTGTGCGAAGAGAGTTACGTGGGCTTCGAGCAAGACTTAGGCCTGGCGCCAGCCTACCGCGCCGCTGCCGAGGCCGGGGCGATCGAGGTGCGCGAGAGTTGCTGCGATACGATCCTCAATCAGCTGCGTGCCGCCGAGTTTGGCGTCCCCTTCATGCCGGTGCGGGGCGTTAAGGGGTCGGACATTCGCCGCATCCATCCGGAGTACGCGGAAGTCACCTGCCCATTCACCGCCGAGACGTTGGTTGCCGTGCCACCACTGCGGCCCGACGTCGCTCTTCTCCATGCGCCCCTTGGTGATCGCCGTGGCAACCTCCACCTCGGCCAGCCGTACGTTCTCGACGAGCGTTTCGCCGCGGCCGCGGCCACGGTGGTGGCCTCCGTCGATCGGCTGGCTTCGACCTCGGAGGTCGCCGCGGCCGGCGTGACGATTCCCGCGTATCAGGTGGGAGCGGTGGTGGAAGTGCCGTTCGGCGCCCACCCCGCCTCCTGCTATCCACTCTACGCGTACGACCGCCCTCACCTCGCCGAGTACGTCGCCGTGGGTCAGGCCGCGGGTGCAGCACTGGCCGGGTATCTCGCCCGCTACGTGTACGACGTCGGCGACGAGGCTGAATACCGTGCGCGCATAGGTATCGAGCGATTGGAGCGACTAGGCCGTTTTGCTCTCTCGCCGGAAGTGTGGATGGATCTCTTCCGATGACTTTTTCCCTCGATGAGTGGTTCGTCGTCACCCTGGCACGCACCGTGCGCGACCGGGAGGTCGTGTTCCACGGCTTCGGCAGTCCCTGCGCACAGGTGGCAATGCATGTCGCGCGCCACACGCACGCTCCTGAGATGATGCTCATCGAGGGCGCCACCTACGCCGTCAACCCTGACCCGCCATTCATCCCACCGACCGGCAATGACCTCAGCCTGCAGCGTGACGCTGTTTACTGCATGCGCTTCGAGGAGTTCTTCGACGCCGCCATTCGTGGCGACGTCGATCGCATGTTCATGTCTGGTGGCCAAATCGACGCGTACGGCAACACCAACGTCACCGCCATCGGCGGCATCGATCGACCCAAGGTCAAGCTCGGCGGCGGAGGCGGCGGCTGCAACCTCTCCGCAACCGTCCGTCGGCTCACCCTGTGGACCACGCACCACCGCTCCGGCCGCACCCTGGTGCCGTCCTGCGACTTTGTCACAGACATAGGTCACCGCACCGCCGAGGGCACGCGCGAGGCTCTCGGGTTCTCCGGTGGCGGACCTCAGTGGCTGGTCACGGAGCTCGGCGCCTTCGACTTCGACGGAGCTGGACACGCCCGGCTGAGGCAGATCTTCCCCGATGTCTCGCTGGAGGAGGTAAGGCGAGCCACCGGCTTCGAACTTCGCGTCGCGGACGATCTGCGCCCGGTGCCACCGCCGAGCCGGCGAGAGATCTCTGCGGTACGGTCCATTGACCGACTGGGTGTGCGCCGTTCCGAATTCGCGCCCTCGGAACTCGAGCGGCGATTCAGCCACGGCGCAGCCTGCGCCTGCTGCTGAGCCTGGCAGCGTTGCGTCCGCGTGGGCTGGAGGCCGTTTTCGAGCCCCATCGCATCGCGCTTGTTGGCGCTTCCGACCAGCCCGGGAGAATCGGTGAGACGTTGTGGCACAACCTATCGAGTTTCTCCGGCGAGGTCGTCCCGGTGACCCCGGACGCAGTAAGGGTAGATGGTCGCCGCGCCTACGCAAGCCTCCGTGACGTCGATGGCGAGATCGACCTGGCGGTGATCGTGGTCCCCGCCACGCAGGTCCCCGGGGTCATCAGGGATGCAGCCGCCCATGGCGTTGGTGCTTGCGTGGTCATCAGCGGCGGCTTCGCTGAGACCGGGCCGCGCGGCGCCGCACTCCAAGCGGAAGTGCTGGCAGCGGCGCGCGCGGGCAGCGTCCGCATCGTGGGTCCCAACAGCTTCGGCGTCCAGAACTGCGACCTCGGTCTCAACGCCTCCCTGGCCCGCGGGTCTGCGGAGGGTGGTGGCGGAATCAGCCTGGCGACGCAATCGGGCGCCTATGGCATGGCCATCCAAGCACTCGCTGAGGATGAGAAGACGCGCTTCGCAAAAGTCTACGCCGCCGGTAACAAGGCCGACTTCAGCGACGCGGAAGTGCTCCGCTTTCTGCGCGACGACGAGCACACGCGGGTCCTCTGTTTCTACGCCGAATCCCTCGCCGGAGGGCGCGACTTCATTGCTGAGGCTCGGCTCACGACGCCGGTCAAGCCGGTCATCGTCGCCAAGACCGGGAAGTCCAGGGCGGGGGCTCGAGCAGCGCGGTTCCATACTGCGGCGTTGGCGGGAAGCCACGCGGTGGCTGCGGGCGCGTTCGCCCAGGCAGGTATTGTGGAGGCCCGTTCCGGCCTCGAGATGCTCGATGCTGCTCGGGCGCTGGCGATGCAGCCCCTGCCCCGGGGCTCGCGCGTGGCTATCGTCACCAACTCTGGGGGGACGGGCGTCGAGCTCGTCGACCTGCTTGACGAGGAAGGTCTCGAGACACCCGAGCTCACCGAAGCCCTGCAGGCGGACCTGCGCGCCGTGCTGCCAGCTTTGGGCAGCGCCGTCAATCCAGTGGACATCACTCCGGTGTGGCACCGCTTCAGCGAGCTCTATCCACTGCTGGTCGATCGCTTGGCGCGCTCTGGCGAGGTGGATGTGGTGGTGCCCGTGCTCCTTCATCGGTCGGCGCTCGATGAAGACGTCGCTGCGGCCGTGCGCGACGTCGTGCTCGGGTTGCGCACGGGCTCGGTGGACGTCCCGGTCTACGTGTGCTGGGTGGCGCCGCGGGCAGCCCGGAGCAACGCCGATCTGCTTCAGGCAGCGGGCGTACCGTGCTTCGAGTGGCCGGAGCGGACCGCCCGGGCTATCGGCCACGCCGTCCGCTACGCGCGAGCGCGCGCGACCGTGCGCCCGCCAGGAGTCCTCCACCTGACGCCGCCCCGGATCGGCTCGCTCGCGGCGGGCGTGCTCTCCCCGATGGACGCGGCCCAACTACTGGTGAGCGGGGGAGTACACGTGGTCGAGACCGCGGTCTGCGCCAGCGTCGACGAAGCGCTGGCGGCAGCCGAAGGGATCGGGTATCCAGTGGTGGCCAAGGTGGTCCATCCCGAGGTGCTCCACAAGAGCGACGCGGGAGGAGTCATCACAAACGTGAGCGATGCTGCATCGCTGGCCAGAGCCGCCGCCAAGCTGCTCACCTCACGGTCGGATGCACTGGTACTCCTCCAGCGGCAGGAGCACGGGGTCGAAGTCATCGTCGGCGGCCTCCGCGACGCCGAGCTTGGTCCCGCAGTCATGGTGGGTCTCGGGGGGATCTTTGTCGAGGCCCTTGGGGACGTGTCGTTCGGGCTCGCACCGGTCGAGACGGAGGAAGCGCTTGAGCTGATCTGGCGCCTCCGTGGCATCGCGGTCCTCACCGGCGCGCGGGGGACTCCCCCGGTCGACCTGGAGGCGCTGGCTGTGCTGCTCTGCGCGGTCGGCGATCTGATGGCGACGGGGCCCGACCTGGCCGTGATTGACCTCAACCCTGTCCTCGCCGGCCCCCTTGGGTGTGTGGCCGTGGATTGGCGGGTGGAGGTCGAGAAATCTGTCCCGCGGGGACAGGGCTGAACGTGCGGATTCGTCCCCGGGTCACGGCGTATTGGCGATTGCGGCGCACATAAGGTGGGCACCCCACGGTCAGGTGCGTCGAAGCATCGTCGAGGCAAGGAGGAGCGAGATGCGGGTCGGATCTAGCGAGGTTCTGTTGCCCACCACCATGGTCGGCAACTATCCCAACCCGCGGTGGTACGACGGCCACAGCTTCGCGACGTACCCCAAGGGCGAGTTCGTCTACGACTCCATCAGCCGGGAGGCGTTCGAGGATGCCGTCGGCGCCATCGTTCATGACCAGGAAGCGGCCGGGCTCGACGTCATCAGCGATGGGCGCGTGTACGGTGGCGACACGCCGTACGGAACCATCCTGTACCACTACGTGGAGCGGATGACCGGCTACAAGCTGTCCGGGCCACCGATCGGTCTGCCCATCTACTCGACGCTGTTCGCGCCAACCGTCGTGGGCGAGGTGCGCCGTGAGCACCCCTTCCACCTGGCCACCCTCCGCGCCGTGCGCAAAGCGACCAACAAGCCGGTCAAGGTCTCGTATACAGGGATTCAGGTCCTCGCTGCTGCCAGCAATAACCTCTTCTACAAGGAGACGAAGGAACTGGCGCTGGCCATCGCCAAGGCGTACAACGAGGACTTCAAGGAGTTGGCTGAAAACGGCTGCGACATCATCCAGCTCGACGAGTTCGTCTGGCCCTATGGGATGGGTGATTGGGAGATCGAGGCCCTCAACCGCGCCGTTGAAGGCGTGAGCTGCCAGTTCTGGGTGCACACGTGTTGGGGTAACTACTCGGGCACGCCCGGTTACTTCCCTGACGAGGAGGACAAGGAATTTGGTGCGTGGGTGTTGGACAAGCGTCCCACCAGTGCGCCGGCGCCGGCGCGTGCCGAGGCCCTTTTCCCAAAGGTCCTCGCGGCCAACATCGCCGCGCTCAACTACGAGGTCGGACGCACCGGTGTTGACGACTTGGCGCCGCTGCGCGACCACAAGTGGTCGAAAGACTTCGTCGCTGGCGTCATCGACGTCAAGAGCACGATCACCGAGACTGCCGACGAGGTCGCCGACCGGATCCGCAACGTGCTCCAGGTCGTACCAGCCGAGAGGCTCGGGCTAACAACCGACTGCGGCTTGATCAACCTGCCGCGAATGATCGGTGCCAGCAAGCTGCGCGCTCTGGCCGACGGCGCCGCCAAGGTGCGGACCGAGCTGGCAGCTCGTCAGCCGGTTGCTGTGTAGCAGGACGGTCTGATCCCGCTGACGACCACTCGTGATGAGGTAGCAAGACCATGACGGCCACAATACCGCCGACCAAGGTGCCGGTCCGGGCGATCGGCAGCCGGAAGTTCACCTGGTTTACGCCGGCCGGACGACACGCGACGGATTACGAGAACCTCACCATCGGTCAGTTCTCCACTCCGGACGAGTGGCTTCACGTCGGGTGGCCTGTCCTTTTCGACGACGGCCGCGCTCCCTTTACCGAGGACAGCACCAAGATCCGTTCCTCTCACTGGCGTGACTGGCGCGACCCTTTCCAGGTGTGGCAGCGCCCCTACGTCCAGACCTCCAACTTCGAGGAACAGGCGCTCGAGCGGCTTGTGCCGTCGGCGCTGGACGCCCAGGGACTGGAAGCGATCAACGAAACCTGGCTGCGCGAGGTGCTGGGCAAGTACTACGCCGCGTGGCCGTTCGCCGAGTACGGCCTCTTCCTAAGCCTCTGCTACGCCGTTCGGGAGGGGCTCCAGGACACCGTGCAGTTCGCCACCGCCTTCGAGGCCACCGACAAGCTCCGCCATCAGCAAGACATCGTGCGGCTCATCCTCGACATCAGCGATCGCGATTCCCGCTTCAGTGATGCGGGAGCTCGCGGCGCTTGGATGAGCGATCCCGCCTTGGTGCCGACGAGGGAAAACGTTGAGCGCATCTTCTCCCTGTTCGACTGGGCCCAAATGCTCATAGCCATCAATCTGGCGTTCGAACCGTTGGTGGGACGCCTCGTCAAGGATCTCTTGGTGGCCCACAACGCTCCTTATAACGGCGATCCAGTCTCGTCGATGCTCTTGGCCGCGGCCCGCCGTGACACCACTCGACACTTAGAGACAACAAAGAGCCTCGTGCGGTTCTGGCTCGACGACCCGCGATTCGGCGCCGACAACCACCGGATCATCGCGGACTGGGTGGGCAGTTGGACCGCGGAGAGCACGACTGCGGCGAAAGCTGCCAGTGCTCTCTTTGAGATCGAAGGGATCACCGTTCGTCAAAGCGCGTCGGACGCAGTCCGGCAGGTGACTGCCGAGCACGCTGCGTTCGTAGACGGTATGGGTCTCACGTAGGCCGGAATGGAGGTGTCCCAAGAAGTGACGACGACGCTTGAGCCGACAAACGGAGGTAAGGGAGCGACGAAGGGCCTTCGACACACCGTGGGCATCTCGCTCATGGGAAGCGAGGAAACCGATGCTGCTCTCGAGTGGATCCGGGAGGCCTACCCAGACGCGAGCATCAAGGACCGGAACTGCTACTACAAGATCGAGCGCGACGACTCCTTGGAGTTCGACATGGCCAAGATCGGCGAGCGGCTGGGTCGCGACCTCACGACCGAGATGTTCCTCGTGTCCATGTCGACCTTCTACGGAAGGATGGTGCGGTCAAACGACAAAATCCAAATCTTCGCCGCTGAGATTCTCCCCGCTGAACGCGGCGCCTGAATCGGGCAAGCACAACGAGACCCTAAGGAGGCACACCACGTGGCTGCGACACTCGAGCAGGTTCATGACAAGGCGAAAGACTACGACTGGACCTTTACCGTAGGAGATCAGAGCCCCAAGCATCCGACCAAGTACATCATTCCTCCCAAGGGAAAGGACCCCTTCCGCATGCTGGTCCGCGACTACATGCGGATGGAGGCCGAGAAGGACGATCGCACGTACGGATTTCTCGATGCGGCTGTCAGGATGCGCACAACCGACCACGCCGATCCGCGTCTCATGGAAGTGATGAAACTCACACTTCCCGACTTCACCATCGCCGAGTTCGAAGCGGTGTCCGCGTGCGGTGGGATCATCGCGTCCACGCAGAACCAGGAGATCCGTCAAGGCTATCACGCGCAGATGATGGACGAGATCCGTCACACGCAGCTGGAGATGTCGTTGCGGCAGTATTACGCCAAGCACTGGGAGGATCCGGCGGGCTACGATATTGGCCAGAAAGCGCTGTACGAGCTCCCGGGCGGCCTCATCGGCGTCTCGGCCTTTCTCCATTTCAACACGGGCGACCCGATCGACTGCGTCATCCATCTGAACGTGGTCCTCGAGACCGCATACACCAACATCCTCGTTGTGGCGATCCCTCAGGTGGCGGTGGTCAATGGCGAGGACGCCCTGCCGGCAACATTCCTGTCCATCCAGTCGGACGAGTCCCGCCATATGGCGAATGGCTACGGCACACTCATGGCCGTATTGCAGGACGAGCGCAACGTCCCCGATTGCAACAGAGCGTTGGAGCGGTACTTCTGGCTCAACCATCGGCAGCTTGATGCGCTGACCGGTCACCAAGCCGAGTATGGCGCGACGACCCGGCCATGGTCGTACCGGAAGCAGTGGGAAGAGTGGGTCGGCGACGACTTTCTGGGCAGCTACATGGAGCGTTTCACCGAGTTCGGCCTACGGGTTCCAGAACGCGCGTCGAAGGTTGCGGACGACGTGACGTGGCTGCACCACACCACCGGCATGGCGCTCTCGGCTATCTGGCCGCTCAACCACTGGCGCTCGCCGCTGCAGGGACCGAAGGACTTCGAGTGGTTTGAGGCCAACTATCCCGGGTGGCACGGTATCTACGGAGGCTTCTGGGAAGCGCAGGCGCAGATGGTCGAGCCCGACAGCGAGCAGCTCATGCTCCAGCAGTTGCCGTCGCTGCCGCCCTTCTGCCAAGTGTGCCAGTTGCCCTGCATGATGCCGCGGCCGGACAAGACAGAGACACGCATCTTCGACCACGATGGCAAGCGCATTGCGGTCTGCAGCGAGGGCTGCGAGTGGATCTTCAAGAATTGGCCGACGGCCTACGGTGCTCGGGAGCAATTCTGGAGCCTGTATCACGGCTGGGATCTGGCGGATGTGATTCTCAAGCTCGGCCTCGTGCGCGAAGACGGTAAGACGCTCATCGGTCAACCCAGCCTCGACGTGAAGCGCATGTGGACGATCGATGACATTCGTCGGCTGAACTTTGAGGTGAAGGACCCGCTCCAGTCCTGAGGGAACCTATGACGCCAGTCGTCGGCGGGACGAAAGGAAGTGGACCGATTCAGGGCCGCGGCCCTGATCGGTCCGCAGCCCTTCGTTCGCAGAGGTAACGTTTATGGCCCAGATCAAGGTACTGCCGTTCGACCGCATATTTCCCTGCGGCGATGACAACTCAATCCTCGCCGCGGCGCTGACCCACGGGCATTTCCTGCGCTACGGCTGCAAGCATGGCGGATGCGGGACGTGCAAGGTCGTCCTCATCGATGGAGATGTAGAGGAAGGAGGTTCGAGCTTTGCGCTGGCCAGCGCTGAGCGTTCGCAGGGCTGGATTCTCGCCTGTTCAAGCCGGCCCCTCTCCGACTGTGTGATCGACATCTCTGCGATGGCGCTCACCGAGGCCGAGTTCCTCGCTGGCGATCAGGCGGAAACACTCCAGACCGCACTGGAGCACAAAGAACTCCTGACCCCCACGATTTTCGGGCTGACGCTTCGCCTAGTCGACCCCCCCAGCATGCGCTTCCTGGCAGGGCAATTCGTCAACGTCGAGGTACCGGGGGTGGACGGCCCGCGAGCCTTCTCGATGGCGAACGCTCCCAGCGCGGACTCCGAGATCGAGCTAATCGTGAAGCGTCTGCCCGGCGGGAAGTTCGCGGAATACCTGGAGACATCCGCCCGACTCGGAGACACGATCCGCGTACGCGGTCCCGTCGGCTCGTTGAGGGTTCGGCCTTCATACCGCAAGATCATCATGATCGCGGGAGGCTCGGGCATGGCCCCGATGCTCTCCATGCTCAGCGACCTCGGTGAGAAGGGGGACAGACGGTCGGTAACCTTCTTCTTCGGCGCCAGAACGTGCGATGAGTTGTATTACCTCGAACGACTTGATCGATTGTGCGGGATGTCATCGTCCCTAGAGTTCGTGCCTGTCGTAGAGCGGGCGGAGGCAGGATGGGCGGGCGAGGAAGGCTTAGTGACCCAGGTTGTTGAACGCCGAATGGGGAGCCTCAAGGGATACGACGCGTATCTGTGCGGTCCTCCTCCCATGGTAGAGGCTGCGCGGGAGTCGGTCGTTCGACTCGGAGTCCGAGAAGCGAACATCCATTACGACGCATTCGTGCCGACAGGCGCCGCCACTATTGGTGCTGTTGTGGGTTGAGGGCGTTCCCGGAGCTACGCCATCGCCTCGAGTCCATAGAGGACATGGGCAGTTTTCAAGGAGTTTCAGGCATGCAAACGTGCTGTGGTTTCCTGCCGCAGCAGCAAATGGGCTGTCGTTCGCGCGCGCCCGAAGAGACCCGACCGACGTGCTGTGGGTCCACTCCGCCCCGGCGTTGCTCGCCGTTCTTGTTCGGGAGGGGGAGGAGCGGATCCTGTCCAAAGCTGGCGAGCTGCGACGCGACGGCCGGTACTACCCGATGACACGGCTGCAGCGCGACCGCGCCTCGATCGGCCGTGAGGATCGCTGGCCGACCGAGGCCGACTTGGGCGCGCTGGTCATCATGCCAGGCGGCCAGGTGGGCACTCTCATGCGCTGGTGGTATGCTGAAGATGGCAGCGAATGGCGCTGGCAGGTCGAGCTCTACAACCACGTCTGACCCATGAGAAACACGCCCAAGTGATTAGAAGATCCAAGCTGGGATCTGGATTTATCCTGCGGCCTCCGGATTCATGAAGATCACCCTGCAATACTTCGCCGGCTGTCCCCACATGGCACTCGCTGAGCAGCGCTTGGCAGAGGTGCTCCCTGAGGTTGGCCTGACTGCCTCCGACATCGAGCGCCAGGTGGTTGAGAGCCCTGAGCGGGCGCTTCTACTCGATTTCCACGGCTCCCCGACCGTCGTTGTGAATGGCCGGGACGCGTTTCCCGTGGATGCCGCTCCGGCCGGATTCGCCTGTCGTGTCTACCAAACGCTGGATGGTCCACAGGGCGCCCCGACGGTCGCGCAACTCCGCGAGGTACTCACGAGATGATCGCTGACCGGCGGAATGTGTGATCATCGCCAATGCGCAACATCGAATCGCTCTGCCTCGAACGGTGACGTCGGTCACGGGCGACTTCGGCAGCGAAGGGGCGGAGACATCAGCTGAAACTGGTATCCTCAGCGTTCTGTAGGGACTCAGGACCACGCACGTCAATTAGTGAATCGCCCTGGGTTTGCCGGAGACTCTGGGGCGTCCTGACTTGACTGTGGTGCCACAGACTCCAGTACAGCGACGGGGCCAGGTCGTCCTAATGCACGTGAGCACTTCTGACAACGACCGCGGCTGTCGCGGCAGTAGCGTGAGTCCCACCATCTCCAGCGACATACAAGAAGAGTCTAACTCCTTCCATCTCGCGCGGTTTAACCACCCCAATGGCTGATGACATAGCCGATGTTGTCGCCAAGAATGGCACCAACAATGGCGGCCAGGATAACGCGGTACGAGAGCTGGTCGTCCAACTTGGCGTGCGTGATGCGAACATCTACTTTGACGCGTTCGTGCCGACCGTCACCGCGGCGACGACCGCCCGGGTGGGCTGAGCTCGTCGTTCGAAGTCGCCGCCTCACGTCCGATACCTCGCGCGCCGCCTACGCGTTGCGAGTCACGTCGTCGAAGACGAGAGAGCCGCCCATGGTCGCGCGGTTGACGACAGGAGACATCCAGTTCTACGGCCCCTGCCACGGAACACTTTCATGCACCGCGAGTACAGACCGCGTAGCGCAAGGCCGGGGCCGCGCACAAGGCCCGGGGCGCGCTGGCGATGCGCAGGGCGACACTAGGGGTCAGCAGCCGCCGCTGCGGTTGGTCCTGCTGGGACGTCGTGAGCGATGTCCACCCTCTCTTACGGTTCCGGTCACGCGGCCTTGGAGGACTCAAGGGGGCCGTCGTCGCTGCGATGGTCGCCGACCGGTGTGACGAGCCTTGAGCGCATGGTCCATTCGGCCACTCCATGTGTGACTGTCAGCGAGGTCCGCGGAGAGTGATCGGTTCAACCCGGCTGTGATGGCAGGCAGAGTGATGCGTAGGTTCAGGCGATGATCACGACGGCAGAGGCCGCCCAACGCCGCCGCGCCACCGCAGGAGGTAGACAGTGATCGGGCGGCTGCAACGCAACATCGGCACCTTGGCCTGGTCGGTCGTGGTTCTCGTGGGTGCCGTGGTGTTAGTCCTGGTCTTGGCGCTTCAGTTGTTCCCCCGTCTCGATGCCGGACAGGCGGTGCTGGACAACGCCCGCCCGGCCTACACTGACGATCGGGTCACGGGCGCGCGCGCCGGGATCAACATCATTTCGACCAGCGTCGACCTGCTTGACCCGGTCATGACCGCCCAGGGCGGTGCCGTGGCCGAGGTGTCCGCGCTGGTCACTCTTGTCTCGAGCAAACTCGGTGTGCCTCCCGACCAGGTTGTCGCCACCCTCAAGCAGAAGTTTCCCCATACCGCCGGGCTGCTCCTCGCCATCCCCCTGGAGAGTGTGACGTCCGAGCTACCCAACCTTGAAAGTTTCCTCGAGCAGACCCTCGGCTTCGGCGCGGACCAACTTACGGCGGCGCTCAAGAGCGACTTCCCCCATCTCAACCAGTCGATCACCGCGCTGCCGACGGTCACCAGCGGCTGGGAGAACGTACCGGGGACGGAGAAGCTGAGTCGCTTCGACGGCACACAGGTCCACACCGTGCCAGACTTGCGGGCGTACTTCAGCAAGGACGCGATCCCGGCCGTGCTCGAAACGCAGAAGGCCAACTTTCAGCGACTGGACACCTACACGCCCAAGGTGAGCCTCATCCCGGTGATACTCACCGTCATTGGCGTCGTCGCGGTCATCTACGGGCTGCTCATGATCCTCCTCTTCCGCGGCGGGCTGGTTCGCGGCGTGCGGGCGTCACTGGCGTGGGCGGTGGTGGCGCTGGTCGGCGTTATCGTCCTCGCCCTGGTGTTCCCCCTTGGCCTCTATCCGCGCCTGAGCGGCGGCCAGGACTTGCTCGACTCCCTCCGACCTGCATTCACGGACGACCGGATTGCGGGCGTGCGAGCTGGCGCCGATATGGTTTCCTCCGTCGTCGATCTCGCCGACCCGATCGTTCTCGCTCAGGGCGGGGCCGCGTCCGAGGTCCCCAAGCTGATCAGCCTCGTCTCACAGAAGACCGGCCTGCCCGCCGAGAAGGTGGTCGGCACCTTGGAGCAGAAGTTCCCGCACACCGCCGCCTTGCTTGAGGCAATCCCGCTCGAGGCGGTGAGCGCGGAACTGCCAAACGTGGTCAGCTTCCTGTCCCAGACCCTCGGGCTGAGCGCCGCACAGCTGACCCAGACACTGACGACGAGTGCGCCCCATCTGGCCCAGTCACTCATGGCGCTGCCCATCGTCACGGGCAGCTGGGCAAGCGTGCCCGGGACCGATACCATGACCAGGTTCAGCGGCGCACCGGTACACAGCGTGCCGGCCGTGAGGGATTATTTCAGCAAGGACGTCGTGCCCGTGCTTGAGTCGCAGAAGGACAACTTCCAGAAGCTGGACACTATCGCACCGAAGTTGACCTTCTTTCCACCGCTGCTCACCCTCGTTGGGGTCATCGTGCTTGTGTATGGGCTGTTGATGGTCGTTGCCTTCCGACGCGCGGACTCGCGCGGAGCGCCCCACACGTAAAGCGCACTGCTTTTGTTGCGTGGGCGGCGGGAGAGGCCCCATGGTCGCGTCGTCGTCCTCATGCTGCGGCTGCCGGCGACGGCAGTGACGTCCCAGACGCCAGTCGCGGGATCACCCAGTCGTTCATGCCGATGTCGACGTCGGACAGCATCATCACCGGCGTCTGGAAGTGTTCGGCCAGGTCGAAGCTGCGCACCGCGAAGTCGAAACACTCGGCCGGATTGCCCGGGAGGAGAAGGATGTGCTTGGTGTCGCCGTACGAGGGGTAGGCGCACGTACCAAACAAATGCCGATTCGTTGTCTGCGACCCACGACCATCACGGTCCCCAACGTTCGCCGCGTTCCGGCGGAACCACCTCTCGACTTCGACATCACGAGCATTGGCGAACTGGCGGGAGGAACCGCTACGGCAATCGACCTTGCGAGTCTCGAGTCAACGGGGATCGACGAACGCGTCGCATGCGATTTGCAGGACGTCGTCGGAGATTCCACGTATCGAACCCCGGCGCGTCCATTACGCGTCCATTATCGGTGGCTCTCATGGGCCGCTACTGGCCCGCTATGGCCCCTTATCTGAACTCAAATCGGGCTTCTGACGTTTGCGGCGCAGGCGCTTGTAAGGGTTCGATTCCCTTTCCCGGCACGGCGTTTGGCTTGGCGGGTGAGTGGCACCGATCCCCACTCGACACGCGCACCCGCCAGTTACCGGACCGTCACAACCGAACACCGCGATCGGGTGATGATGCCTGTATGGGTCGTCGCCTGCTGGCCGTGTCGTGCGCACTGATCGTCGCGGGCTGCGCCAGCAACGCCGTCATCGTGCCGCGCAGCTCGGCGTCGCCGGCCGCGCTGCGGTGGACCACCGACCCGGTCAAGCACACAGCGACGCCGGCGCCGACCGCACCGCCGACCGCCGCTCCGCCGACGGCCAAGGTCACGGT
>JALYTM010000033.1 GCA_030854305.1 Candidatus Dormiibacterota bacterium | reverse complement strand
GTGGCGGCCCTGGAGGCCGAGCGCGCCGAGGTGGCCGTCGTCCTGGCCAGGGCGCAGGACGAGGAGGCTGCGGCCTGCTCCGACGTCGAGGTCGCGCAGCGGCGGGTGGCGGACCTTGCCGAAGCGGTGCGTGACGACGAGGAGGACGAGGGCCCGGAGCCACAGGCGGGCGACGCCGAACGGGCTGAGCGCGAGATCGTGCGGCTGGAGCGCCGCGTGGCCGCGCTGGGACCGGTCAACGCGCTCGCACCCGAGCAGCACGACCACCTCGCACTGCGGGTCGCCGTCCTGCGCTCGGGGCGCGACGACCTGGGGACCGCATGTGCCGACATCCGCGCCATGGCGGCACGGCTGACCGGCGAGATCGACAGGTGCTTCGACGCCGTCTTCGGGGCGGTCTCGATGCACTTCCACGAGCTGTTCGCCGAGCTGTTCCCCGGCGGCCGCGCCGCGCTGCGCCGCGAGGAGGTCCCGGCCACTGACGACGAGCCCGTCGCCGGGCGACGCGACCAGCGCCGGGCCGGAGTCGAGATCCTCGCACAGCCCCCGGGCAAGAAGCTGCAGCCGCTCAGCCTTCTCAGCGGCGGCGAGCGGGCGCTGACCGCGCTGGCCGTCATCCTCGCGCTGCAGCAGGTGACGCCATCCCCGTTCTACGTGTTCGACGAGGTGGACGCGCCGCTGGACGACAGCAACGTGCTCCGCTTCAGCCGGCTGCTGACCCGGCTGGCCGCCACCCAGCAGTTCATCATCGTCACCCACAACCACGTGACCATGGCCGCAGCCGACGCCCTCCACGGAGTCACCAGCGACAGCGACGGGGTCAGCTCGGTGATCAGCGTGCGCTTCGATGCCGACGCCGGAGAGACCGTCCCCGAGGGCAACGTGGTCGGTCTCCGCCAGTCGACGATCCACGCCGCGGTCTGAGCCGGTCGCGGTGAGCAAGCAGGTGGTGTCGTCGTCGCATCGTGAGGCGTGGTGGCGGCGGATGTCCCGGCGCATGGACCGGGCCTCGCTGGCGTTCAGCGAGCAGGTGCGTGACACCGTCCTTCTCCGCCGCGACCTCGACGACGCCTTCTACGACGACCTGCTCGACATCCTCGTCGGCGCTGACGCAGGCATGGGCCTAGCCGAGCAGCTGGTGGCGGCGCTACGCGAGCGGGTGCGCGTCGAGCGCATCGGCACCGCGGAGGACGCGCTGCGCGCGCTGAAGGATGAGATGCTCCAGCTGCTCAACGCCCGCGACCGATCGCTGAACCTCGACGCCAAGCCGAGCGTGGTGGTGGTGGTGGGGGTCAACGGCAGCGGCAAGACGACGACGCTGGGCAAGTTCGCCCACCGCCTGAAGGGGGAAGGGCTGACCCCGCTGGTAGCGGCTGCGGACACTTTTCGCGCCGCCGCCATCGACCAGATGCGGGTGTGGGCCGATCGCAGCGGCACCGAGGTGATCGCCCATCAACCGGGCGCCGATCCCGGCGCGGTGGTCTACGACGCCATCCAGGCGGCGGTGGCACGACGCGCGGACGTGTTGCTGGTCGATACCGCCGGACGCCTGCACACCAAGTCAAACCTCATGTCGGAACTGGAGAAGATCCGTCGGGTGATCCAGCGAGCCATTCCCGACGGCCCGCACGAGACCCTGCTGGTCATCGAAGCCCCCACCGGGATGAACGCGGTGGCCCAGGCCCGTGCGTTCCACGACGCCATGCAGCTCACCGGCATCGTCCTCACCAAGTTGGACGGGACCTCGCGAGGCGGAACCATCCTCGCCATCGAGGCGGAGCTGGGTGTTCCGGTCAAGCTGGTCGGCTTGGGTGAGGGCATCGACGACCTCAACGTGTTCGACCCCCAAGCCTACCTCGACGCCTTGTTCGCCGGGGTCCTCGACGTCCCGGAGGGCACGGTGGGCGGGTAGCCGCCACCGCTCTGGTAGGATGTCAAGGCTTTGCCCTTGACACAGCCCGTTTCCCAGCGTGAGCGCTCCGCGGACACTGTCCGACACCAGAGGCTCCTCGACGTATATGGCCGCGCGCTCACCGAACACCAGCAGGAGGCGTGCCGTCTCTATCTCGACGAGGACTGGTCGATCACCGAGCTGGCCGAGCACCTCGGCTGCAGCCGAAGCGGCGCGCACGACCTGGTGCGCCGCGCCGTCGCCCAGCTTGAGCACCTCGAGTCGCGGCTCGGACTGGCGGCCGAGCTGGACCGCCGCGACGCCGTCGAAACCACCCTGCGGCTGCGCCTGGCCGCTCTCCAGGGGGTGACCGCCTGATGTTCGACTCCCTGTCCGACCGGCTCGGCGATGTTTTCAAGCGGTTCTCCGGAAAGGGTCGCCTGAGCAAGGAGGATGTCGACGCCGGTCTCCGCGAGGTGCGGCTCGCACTGCTCGAAGCCGACGTCAACTTCAAGGTGGCCCGCGCCTTCGTCGACCGCATCCGCGAGCGGGCGGTGCAGACCGAGGTGCTCGACTCGCTGACCCCCGGCCAGGTGATCGTCAAGATCGTCAACGAGGAGATGGTGGCGCTCCTCGGCGGTGAGCAGCGCAAGCTGCAGTACCAGTCCCAACCCCCGACGGTGGTCATGCTGCTCGGTCTGCAGGGCAGCGGCAAGACGACCACCGCCGCCAAGCTGGCGTTGGCGGTGCGGCGGGAGGGGCACCGGCCGCTGCTGGTCGCCGCCGACACATACCGGCCGGCCGCCGCGCTGCAGCTGGAGCGGCTGGGCAAGGACAACCAGGTGCCGGTGGCGATGCCGGACGGCAAAGCCAAGCCGCCGGAGCTGTGTCGCCGCGGCGTGGAGGAGGCCAAGCGCCTCAACTGCGACGTGGTCATCCTCGACACCGCCGGACGGCTGCAGATCGACGAGGCGATGCTCGACGAGCTGAAGGAGATTCGCCGCAGGGTCCAGGTGCACGACACCGTCCTGGTGGTGGA
Source organism: Candidatus Dormiibacterota bacterium (assembly GCA_030854305.1). Classification (GTDB taxonomy): domain Bacteria; phylum Chloroflexota; class Dormibacteria; order Aeolococcales; family Aeolococcaceae; genus Aeolococcus. The sequence goes on along the minus strand of JALYTM010000033.1, from coordinate 6,631 downwards.
CGCGATGACCGGCCAGGAGGCGGTGAACGTCGCCCGCGCCTTCGAGGACGCGGTGGGTGTCGAGGGGGTGATCCTCACCAAGCTCGACGGTGACGCGCGCGGTGGTGCGGCGCTTTCGATGCGCGAGGCGATCGGCAAGCCCATCCTCTACTGCGGCACCGGTGAGAAACCCTCCGAGTTCGAGGCGTTCGCGCCGGACCGAATGGCGTCGCGCATCCTCGGGATGGGTGACGTGCTAACGCTCATCGAGCGTGCCCAGGACCACGTCGACAGCAAGCAGGCCGAGGAGATGCTGGAACGGTCGTTCGCCGGCAAGCTCACCATGCAGGACTGGCTGGACCAGATGCGGCAGCTGCGCAACATGGGACCGCTCGAGGGTGTGCTCAACATGATCCCGGGCGGCCGCAAGATGATGCAGCAGGCGCAACAGAAGGGTGGGGCGATCCCGGACGAGAAGGACCTCGCCCGGATGGAGGCGATCGTGCTCTCCATGACCACCAAGGAACGCCGTCACCCCGAGGTCATCAAGGGGTCGCGGCGCAAGCGCATCGCCGCCGGCAGCGGCACCTCCATCGCCGAGGTCAACAAGCTGCTCAAGGGCTTCGACCAGATGCAGTCGATGATGAAGATGCTCGGTGGTGGCAAGAGCACCAAGGGCGTGCGCGGCAAGACCCGGCTGATCAAGCAGCTGCGCAACATCGATCCCAGTCAGCTTCCGTCGTAACCGCCCGACGCGGTTCAGGTCAGAGAAAGGAGAGGTTTTGGTCAAGATTCGCCTCAAGAGGATGGGCGCCAAGAAGCGGCCGTTCTACCGGCTCGTGGTCGCCGATTCGCGCAGCCCGCGCGACGGTCGTTTCATCGAGCTGCTCGGCTACTACGACCCACTGCCCAACCCGGCCAAGGTGCAGATCGACGCCGAGAAGGTGCGCGAGTGGATCGGCAAGGGCGCCAGGCCCAGCGATGCGGCGCGCGCGCTGCTCGTCGAGCAAGGCATTCTCGCCCGCAGCCAGCGCGTGTTCGCGGTCGCGCCCGGTGGTCCTGCCGCCGCCGCGGCGCCGGCACCGGTGACGTCGAGCGGCGGCGCATCCGAGACCCCGGGCGTGTCGGAGGAGGTCGACGCCGTGGACCTCGAACCGGCACCCACGGCCGCACCGGCAGCTGTCGATGCCGACGAAAACGTCGAGACCCCCGCAGGAGAGTCCGAGGCGGCCGAGTGAGCGACTACGCGGACCTCACCCGCTTCATCACCGAGCACATCGTCGCCAACAGGGAGGCGGTCAGCGTCGCGGCGATTCCTCGCGGGCGCACCACCATCATCGAGGTGAGCGTGGCCGAGGAGGACATGGGCAAGATGATCGGCAAGGGCGGTCGGAACATCGAGGCCATCCGCGCGGTGGTGCGCGCAGCCGGGCTGCGCAAGCACGAGCGGGTGCAGGTCGAGCTGGCCGACGCGGAGCGTCATGCCTGACGTCAATTCCGCACCCGACGTGGCAGCGCCGGCGCTGCTGCGAGCCGCTCACGTGCGCCGTGTCCACGGCCTGCGCGGCGAGATCCGGGTGCAGAGCCTCGGCGGCGACGCTCGGCGCTTCCGCACCGGCACCCGCGTGGTCACCGAGAGGGACGGGCGCCCGCTCACCATTCGCACCAGCCGGCCGCTGGACGGCGACGAGCTGCTGCTGTCGTTCGACGAGGTGGCAACCCGTGAAGAGGCTGCCCAGCTCAGCGGCGACTACCTCTGCGTCCCGCCCGAGGCGGCGCGCTCCCTCGGTGAGAACGAATGGTTCGTGTGGCAGCTGGTGGGCCTGCGGGCGCGTTCCGCCGACGGTGTCGGGCTCGGAGTGGTTCGCGACGTGGAGCCGCACCCGTCCAGCGACGTGCTGGTGGTCGACCGTGCCGGCGTCGACGAGCGCTACCCGCTGGTGCGTCAGTGGGTGCAGAGCGTGGACCTGTCGGCGGGCGAGATCGTGCTCACGCCGTGGCCGGAGGACGAGTGATGCGCTTCGACATCCTCACCATCTTTCCGTCCGTTTTCCCCGGTCCGCTCGGCATCGGCGTGGTCGGACGGGCGGTGGAGTCGGGAGCCATCTCCCTGCACATCCACGACCTGCGCGACCACACCGACGACCGTCATCGCCAGGTGGATGACATGCAGTTCGGCGGCGGCGCGGGGATGGTGATGAAGCCGGAGCCGATCGCGCGTGCGCTGCGCGCGCTCCGCGTCGGGACACCCGCCGTGCGCACCATCCTGCTGTCGCCGCAGGGCCGGCTGTTCACCCAGGACGTCGCTCGGGAGCTGGCCGCTGAGGAGGCGGTGCTGCTCGTCTGCGGCCGGTACCAGGGAGTGGATGAGCGCGCCCGCGATGAGATCGGCGAGGAGCTGTCGGTGGGCGACTACGTCCTCAGCGGCGGTGAGGTGGCGGCGATGGCGGTGGTGGAAGCCACCGCGCGACTGGTGCCCGGCGTGGTCGGGTCCCCCGAGTCGCTCCTCGACGAAACCTTCAGCGGCGCCACCGCCGGCGGGGTCGAGGCCCCGCTCTACACGCGTCCCGCCGATTTCGAGGGTCGCGTCGTTCCCGACGTGCTGCGCAGTGGCGACCATGCCGCCATCGCTGCGTGGCGCCGTCAGCAGAGTCATGAGCAAACCCGTCGTCGCCGCCCTGATCTGGTACGGTTCGGCGCGATTCCCGGAGGAAACCAGTGAATGTCATCGACCTGCTTCAGCGTGAGCAGGAAAAGCCCGAAGTTCCCGTCCTGCGTTCCGGCGACACCGTGCGCGTGCACGTCAAGGTCGTCGAGGGAACACGGGAGCGCATCCAGGTGTTCGAGGGTGTGGTGATCGCGGTCAACGGCACCACCGGCCTGCACACCAGCTTCACTGTGCGTCGTGTGTCGCATGGCGTCGGTGTCGAGCGCACCTTCCTGTTGCACTCGCCTCGTCTCGACCGTATCGATGTGCTCCGCCACGGTGACGTGCGCCGGGCCAAGCTCTACTACCTTCGCGACAAGGTTGGCAAGCGCGCGCGCATCCGCGAGCGGCGCGAGCCCATCGGTGGGTCGGCGATGGTCAGCCGTCGCGGCCAGGCCGCCGCGGAGGCCGTTGCAGGCGACGACCTCGTCGATGACGTCCCTGTTGCCGACGGTGTCGATGGCGCGCTTGACACAACAGCGGTGGACGCGGTGCCCGCAGCGGTGCCGTCCACGCATGAGGACGGGGAGGCGGACAACGGCTGACGCGGTGCGGCGCGCGCCCGAAGCCCTGCCGCCGGCGCGACCCCTCCGTGAGCGCGTGGGTCACGCCGGGGAGAACGCGGCGCTCCTGCACCTCAAGCAGAACGGGTTCCGCATCCTCGCTCGCGACTGGCGCAGCCGCATCGGCCAGATCGACATCGTGGCCGAGGATGGTGACACGCTGGTGGTGGTCGAGGTCAAGGCGCGCCGCGGGGTTGCGTTCGGCCTCCCGGAGGAGGCGGTCGACGCCCGCAAACGGCACAAGCTGCGCATGCTGCTCGAGACGTACCGCGCCGCGACCAAACGGCAGCGGCAGCCATGCCGGATCGACGTGCTCGGCCTGCTGCTCGACGACCACCTGGCGGTGATCCGCTGCGAGCACATCAGGAACGCCGTCTCCGACGAGGACTGACGGCCGTGGCTCAGCTCGGACTTGGAGTCCGCACTTCCTGGGTCGCCGCACGGAAGCTCAGCGCCCACAGGATGAGAGGAACCTGCAGAGGCAGGCGGAGCCACGCGGCCGCCGCGTTGTTGAGCGGGAACGACGCGTCCCTGTAGCCGCCGTCGACGGCCATCTGGATGTTGGCGGGAAAGACGGCGACAAGCAGCAGGGCGGTCGCCAGCGCACCGACGCGTCGTGTGCGCGGGAGCACCAGCAAGAGAGCACAGGTGATCTCCGCGATGCCGCTGCCGAGGACGATTTCGGCCCGCCAGGGTCCCAATGACGCGGGCACGATCCGGCGGTACGGCGCCGGCAGCAGCAGGTGCAGCACGCCCGAGCCGCCGACCAGCATGGTCAGTCCGGCGAGCGACAGTCGGCGTCGTGTGGTCATCGCGTTCAGGGTACCGCCGCCGACCTTCGCGACCGCTCAGGACGAACGCTTGCGCGCCACCCAGATCTCCTCGGATGGCCACCGACGCGCCCACTCCTCATCGACGAACGCGTACCGGGTGGTCGCCCCGACGGGAGCCTGCAGCTCGATGAGGTCGAGCACCTCGAACCCGGTGTCACGCAGCAGCCGGAGCATCTCGCCGTGGGGGAGGTGGAACTCCACCGCGGGGTCGTCGGGCCATTCGAACCGGTGCATGCCGAAGTAGTCGCGGCGCAGCGTCGCCGACGCCGGGACATTCTCGTCGTCGTTCACGCAGAGCATCAGCAGGGCGGCGTTGCCGAGGAACACGAGGTGTCCGCCGGGGCGGAGCAGGCGCGCCGCCTCGGGGATCCACACGAAGGGATCGCACCAGATGCTGGCGCCATACTCGCTGACGGCGAGGTCGAACGACGCGTCGGGAAGCGGCACCTGCTCCGCGTCGGCGAGCAGCAGTGGAAACTCGATATCGAACTCCGCCTGCAACCGGCGCGCGGTTTCCAGCTGCGCGGGCGAGTTGTCGACGCCGACGGGGCGGGCACCGCGACGGGCCAGCCACGACGAGATGTACGCGGTGCCGCAGCCCAGCTCGACGACGTCGCGGCCGTCGACCTCGGGGAGCGCCCCCACCTCCGTCTCGGGGATGTGCCAGATCCCCCAGCTGACGATGTTGTCCGCCCAGGCGCGCCGGCCCGGTTCCACGTACTTTGCGGCCCGACCGTCCCAGGAGGCGCGGTTGCGCGGAGCGTGGTCGGAGGGCTCGGTGCTCATCGACCCGCGACGTTGCCACAGCAGGTGCTCGCGTCGCACCGCACGGTCACGCCGCCGATCGGGTTGTGACAGCCGTCACTGCCATCGTCGGCGATCGTTTCTTCGGGCATGAGACTCGGATTGCTGCGCTTGGTCGCGTACCTTTCCCTCGGCGCTGGAGCCGTCCTCACCGGGTGCGGCGGATCCCCGGCACCGCACTTTCCGGCCGCAACGGCGAGCGCGGACACGGCGGTCACCAGCACTCCGAGCCCCAGCGCCAGCGCGACGCCCGACCCCACAGCGTCCTGGACGCGCGTGTCAAGCACCGCCGGCCAGTACAGCGTCACTTACCCGCCAAGCCTGGAGGTCGACTACAACTGTCCGTCGGACGTTTGGCTGAACCTGCCCTCACGTCCGCCCCAGACGGAATGTCCCTTGATCGGAGACGACGGCCAGCAGGTCGTCTTCTTCCGGTCGCCGGAGCACGGTAACCAGGGCGCGTTCCCCACCGGCGGGATGGGCATCGGTCCCAGCGGAAGGGTGATGGTGCACATCTTCTACGCGGGCGGCCGCAGCTACGCAGCCATCTACTCGCAGACCACCCCGACTGACCTGTCGTCCGACTTCACGCTCATGGTCGAGCACACGCTGCGGTTCGGACCCACACCGGCGCCGTAGCGGGCGAGGCCGTCGCCGACGACGCCCACTGTCCTCGCCTTTGGATCGTGGCTTGGCGGGACGAGGCCGCGGCAGCGCTGTGACGGCGCGCTGACCGCGGACACCCGCCCGCCGTGCCACCTATTTCACGGTGATCGTCTGCGTGGTGATGGGCGCAGCACCCTGGCCGGGGTACGCGGATCCGACCCCGCTGAACATCACAAGGGTCACCGTGTACGAGCTCGATGCAGCGTATGCATGCGTGGGATGGGCACCCGACCCGGTTGAGCCGTCCCCGAACTCCCACAGGTACGTCAGCACGGGCTGTGCACTCACCGTGGTCAACGCGCTGAACGTCACCGTGTGACTGGCCTTCGGGTGCGTCGGCGAGAACGTGAACCCGCGCGAGAAGCCGCTGTGGCCGGTTGTGACGATCGCGCCCGCTCCGGTCGACGACCCGTCGATGGCGAAGACTGTCAAGCCGACAGAGTAGGGACCGGCCGTCGGGAACGTGTACGAGATCGTCGGAGACGTCGTCTCGATGGTCGGGGCGTTCAACACGGCGTTGAACTGCCAGACGTAGACGATGAAGCCGGACGAGGTGCTCGAGCCCGACGCGTTGAAGTTGAGCGTGAGCCCACTGCCCTTCTTGACGGTGAACGTCGCGGTCGGCGCGGTGCCCGATGGTGCGAGCCGCTGGAGGCAGGCGTGACCCTGGTTGCTCCACTCCTCCTGGTACCAGTAGAAATGCCCGTTGATCACCTGGTTGTACGTCGCACCGTTGGGCGCCGTCCCCAGCGGGGTGCCGTTCTGGCCGTCGCACTGGTCGCCATTCTCCTGGCCCTGATTGGCTCCGGCGCCGTTCGTCCACGCGACGTTCGGGATCGGGTCCGTGATCGACTCGTTGTGCTCATGGCTCAGCCCGCCGATGAGCTCGCCGTCCGACAACAAACCGTTCGGATGGTTCCCGTCGTCGCAGCCGGGGTTGCCGGGCACGTAGGGATCGTTGGCGTAGATCAGGAAGCGCGAGAGGGAGGTGTTCTGGTGGTAGGCGCAGAACACCCCAAGGCTGCTCGGCACCTCGCCCGCGGAGCATCCGCCGAATCCAGTCGTGGGGTCGTTGGTGA
>JALYTM010000292.1 GCA_030854305.1 Candidatus Dormiibacterota bacterium | reverse complement strand
ACCCGGAACACCGGGGTCTTGTCGTAGGCAGACCAATCGCCGTCCTTCTTCAGCTCGAGGTCGGGATGACTTCGCAAGCCATCGATGATGTGGATGACCCAGTGATGCCGGTCCCCGGTCTCCCCGTCGGGCAGGCAGCTCAGCTGCGGCCCGAGGTGGCGGAGGGCAAGGCGCATGGCGTCATTGGCGTCGTCGGCGGGAATGCTGCCAACGAGGTGCGCTGCCCTGGTCACCACATTCTCCTTGATCAAGTGCGAGGACCAGGCCACCTGACCGGCCCGATCGTCGAGCGTCGACTATACGAGGCGACGACGTCGCGTCAGGTGTTCCTACCGATCACGACCGACCTCGCCGAGGACGACGAGACCGGCCACGGAGTGACGGTGCGCGCCGCCGACGAGAAGAAGTACTGCCGCCCATGTCCGCCCTCGCGCACGGCCTACGCCTCACGTCGTCCGACGGCTCCCGGACGGGTGTCGACGGAGGCGGACCGACGCGGACCCAGCCCCTCTGTGAACTCGGATCCGCCGTTCGGGGCGGGTGGAGCCCAAGGTGGGAATCGAACCCACGACCTACGCCTTACCAAGGTACGCGCGCGGGTTCGTGGTGTCCGGCCGTCCGCGTCGCCGCTCCGTCTGAACTCATACGAGCGCTGTTTCGGCCGCGAGTCTATTGCTTTGGCAGTGCCCCGGTCAACGCTTCCGGTATTGCGACCGGGCGCACATGCGCACGAACGTCGGCGTGTCGGTGCGGACCAGCACCATCCGGAGTGCCGATGATCGAGCTCTTGTCAAGAGGTGTGGAAACACTTCCAGGCAAGGACGGGTGAACGACGCGGCGACGTCCTCCTGGTGATGGGCTGATCGCGATGTCGTTTGCCGTCCACCAAGGGGTGGCCGGCGAGCATCAGGTCGAGTTGGTTGGGGGCGTTGATCCGGCGCCAGCTGGTGCTGAGCCGGCAGACCAGCTCGACGACCAGGTAGAGGGGCGTTCTCGCGACGTGCATCCGCTGGTGGCGTTGGTGCGGAGCTTCACACCGTGTGGTGTAGAGCACATAAAGGTTGTCGACAAGGGAATAAGCGATGTCGATCGTTCGCAACTGGGCAGCGCCACCGGCGAGCATCGAAGCCCTCAGCCGCCCGGTCTTCCAACGCGGCGGCGTGGGCCGTCGCGCGCCTCCGAAGCTCTCTGCTCGCTGCTCAGCGACTCATACAGGACGGCCAACCTCAGCGCCATTTGCCGCCTGGAGAATTGCCGGGTGGCGTACTGGCGCGCCTGTTCACCGTAGCGTTGCGCGAGCCGCGCATCGCCCGACACCGCGAGAAGAGCGTCGGCGATCTCTTCGGGGCGTTCGCCGCAGAGCATCCCGGTGACACCGTCCTGGACAAGCTCATCGATTCCCCCGGTGCGCACGGCCACCACCGGCACCCCGGCGGCCATTGCCTCGAGGATGACCAGTGAGCAGGCCTCGTAGGCGGAGGTGACCACAACGCAGCCGGCCCCACTCAGGAGTTGCGGCACCTGGTCGGAGTGGCCGAGCAGACACACGGCCGCGGACACGCCGAGATCCTCGGCGAGCCGCATGAGCGAACCCGCCAGGGAGCCGCCGCCCGCGATGACCAGCCGCATCGCCGGCCGCTGACGCCGCGCCACCGCCAGCGCGCGTACGGCCAGTTCCGGCCGCTTTTGCATTTCGAGGCGAGCGACCATGACGACCAGGTCCGGGTCGGGCCTGCGCTCGATCGCCCAACGAGCGAGATCGACGCCATTGGGGATCACCCGGTACTGATCAGGTCGTCCAATACCGCGACGCAGGCCCTCATCCCGCTCGTGCCCGCTGACGGCAACGATGGCGCCGCAGGCGCGCGCCGCCATGCGCTCCACGGCCACGGCAGCGTTTCGACGCCACCCCGAGACCGCCCAGAACGACCAGGCGTGTGGGGTGACGACACACGATCGGCGTCTCCCGGCGGGGAGAGCGGACGCGCGGACCAGCAGCGCGGCCTTGCTGGAGTGGGCGTGGACGACATCGCTGCGGCGCAGTAGTGGGATCATTCTGAGCACCCACCACAGGTCGCTGAGCCGCGGTCCACGCGCCGCGGTGAACTCCGCCAGGCGCACCCCCTGCCGGCCGCTCAGCTCTGCCCACAGTGAGGAACCCCGCGGGCAGGCCACGGTCAGCTCAAAGCCCTCCTGCCCGAGTTCGTCCACGATGTCGAGAACGTGACGGGGCACGCCGGCGCTGAGCGGTTGTGCGACAAGAAGGAGGCGGGTCGCGGGAGCCACCGTGGTCATCGCCGCCCGCTTTGGTGGGGCAGACGCGCCATCGCCGCCCACAGCGCTCGATAGGCGTCGATCATGCGCGACTCGCTGAAGTCCTCGTCGACGCGCGTTGCGGCGGCGCGGCCCAGCCTCATGGCCAGCGCGCCATCGTCGAGGACGGCGTCGATGCCGCCGGCCAGGGCTCTTGAATCGCCCGGATCGACCAGCCGGCCGTCGACGCCGTCGCGGATCAGCTCGCGGAGGCCGCGGCTGCGGGCGGCGACCACCGGCCGCGCCGCGCTCATCGCCTCGAGGACAACGAGCGGCAATCCTTCCCAGTCCGACGGCTGCACGACGACGTCAGCCGCGCCGAGGATCGCACGGACGTCAGCGCGCCACCCGAGCAGTCGCACCCTGTCGCCAAGGCCCAGGACCTCGACCTGCCGCTCCAGCCGGCTTCGCAGCGGACCGTTGCCGACGATCACCAACGCGGCACCGGGGAGGTGGCTGAGCGCGCTCACCGCGAGGTCGTGACGCTT
>JALYTM010000032.1 GCA_030854305.1 Candidatus Dormiibacterota bacterium | reverse complement strand
ATTCTTGACCGCGTCGAGCGCGAACTGCCGGCGATGCACCCGGTAGCGCGGGCGGCGGCCTCGGAGGACATCACCTTCATCCAGACGCAGATGGAGGGCTACTTCGAGCGGCTCGACCTCTGGTACAAGCGGGTGTGGGCCCTGCACGGGCTCTGGCTGGACCCCGAGAACCGGATGCTGCGCCACATGGGCGGAGAGGTGGCGCTGACGCACCGCGAGTACGAGCTCCTCGAGTTCCTCCTGGAACACCCGCACCGCTACTACACCACTTCGCAGATCGCGTCGTACGCGTGGTCGGACTCCGCCCTGCTCCCGGAAGAGGTCCGCAACTACGTCGCCCGCATCCGCAAGATCCTCACGCGCCTGGAAGTGCCGTGCGACCTCGTCAACCGCCCGGGTCGCGGCTACTCACTGACCTTTCGCAACCTCGCCTGAGACTGATCCGTGCTCCGGCCGAGGGGAGCCCGTGGTCAGGGTCAGGACATCACCGACCACGACCCCGGTCCTCGCCAGCGTCCCCGCGGGAAGCTCGATGCAGCCCTTGGCCTTTCGCACGATCCCGGTGGCCCGCCCCGGCTTGATGCCGGCATAGATCTTGAGGACCCGCCCGTCGCCGTCGATGAACACGACGTCGAGTGGAAAGCGCATGAAGAACATGTGCACTGAGGTGCACGGCCGCAACGCGAGCCCGTGGCCGTCCGCCAGCGACCGGCGAAACATGAGGCCGGCGAATCGCGACCACACGGTGGCCGCGACGGCGACCGACCCGGCCACCTCGCGTCCGTCCGCTGTCTCCAGCCTGTACAGCTCCGGCATGAGCCTGATGCTACCCGCCCGCCGGTGCCTGCACGGTGCCCGGGAACCGGCGTGTCAGCCGGCTGCGATCAGGACGCGACCGTACCGGCCATCGTCCGGGGCCGGTGACGCGCACCATTGACGGCCAATGACCGCTCAGCTGCTGCTGGCGCACGGCGCGTCGGGGACCGCCGCCAGCATGCGTCCTCACGTCGACGGCCTGCGCGCCCGGGGCGTCGACGCCGTGGCCATCGATCTACCCCGGGGCAGCGCCGAGCGCGCCCTGCCGGTCTACGCTCGCCACCTCGCCGCCGCACCACGCCCCACGGTGATCGGCGGCCACTCCTTCGGGGGCCGCGTCGCCAGCCTGCTGGCCGCAGCGGGCGGCAACCAGGTCTCCGCCCTGGTGCTGCTCAGCTACCCGCTCCACCGCCCCGGGCATCCCGACGACCTACGGGTCGAGCACTGGCCACGGATCACCTGTCCTGTCCTGCTGCTCTCCGGCGAGAGCGACCCGTTTGCGCGTCTTGAGCTTCTGCACTCCTCAGTGCACCTGCTCCCGGACGCCCGCCTGGTGTCGTATCCACGCACCGGCCATGGCCTCACCGCTGTCCTCGACGCCGCCCTGGACGAGGTGGCGACATTCGTCGCGAGGGTGACGCCGACACCCCGTTGACACTGGCCTGGGGCAGCAGTGCCCGTGCGCCCTAGGATGGGGCAGTGGTGCGCCAGCCCTCCCCCGCCTCGTCGGTCGACGTCGCCGCGCTCCTGGCCCACTGGACGGCCGCCAACTACCTGACGGTTGCCCAGATCTACCTCCAGGCCAACCCGCTCCTGCGTGAGCCCTCGACCCCGACCACATCAAGCCGCGCCTGCTCGGGCACTGGGGGACGTCGCCGGCCCTGAACCTTGTCCGGTGCATCCCCACTCCGTCTCGCCGGCGACGCTCGAGGCCCTGTTCACCCAGTCGGTGGACGTGGTCATGGCGTTCCACGGCTACGCGCGGGCGTTCCACCAGGTGGTCCACGGTTGACCACGACGCCGACCGGTTCCACGCGCGCGGGTACAACGAGCACGGCACCACCACCACGACGTTCGACATGGTCGTCCTCAACGAGATGAGCGGTACCACCTTGTGCTCGCGACGCTTGGACCCACCGTGTGCTCGACGGCGCGGAGGAGTTGGCCCAGCTCTGTGGGGACATGCTCCACCGACACCACGGCTACGCGTGCGAACACCTCGAGGACATGCCCGAGATCCGGGACTGGCAGTGGCCGAGCTGAGCCGGGCCTGACCGGAGGTGCGCGTCCTCGCGGTCAACGCAGGCTCCAGCAGCCTCGGTCTGTCCCATGCGTGGGCCACGCAGCGCGCCGCCGAGATCCTCGGCCGCCACCCCGGGACCCTGCAGCTGCTGCTGACCCACATCGGTTCCGGCGTTTCCGCGTGCGCGGTGCGCGAAGGGCGCAGCGTCGACACCAGCATGGGGTTCACCCCGCTCGAGGGAGCCGTGATGGCGACAAGGAGCGGCACAGTGGACCCGGGCGCACTGCTCTGGTTGCAGCAGTACCACGGGGTCAGCGCGATCGACATGAACCGCTCCCTGGATCAGGCGAGCGGCCTGTTTTCGCTCGGCGGTGCCGCCGACGTGCGCGATGTCGAGGCCGCAGCGGCCACCGGTGACCGCACGGCCTCCGCTGCCCTCGACGTGTACATCCACGGCCTCAGCCGCAACCTCGCGGCGGTGTCCGCGTCACTCGATCGTGTCGACGCGCTGGTCTTCACCGGCGGCGTCGGCGAACACTCCGGCGTGGTGCGCACCTCGGCATCGTCGGTGTGCCCACCATCAACGACGCCGAACAGTCCACAGTCGCCGACAGTGTCATCGCCGAGCCGGCCGCAGGGGGACGCACCTCGGTGGTGGTGGTCACTGCCCGCGAGGACGCGCAAATGGCCCGCGAGACGCGCCGAGTGTTGCGCTCGCAGCCGGTTTGACGCCGAGGGCCCGGCAGCAGGTCAGCCCGGCGGAGAGGCGGGCGCGGCGCAGGCGCGGCACAGGCCGCGGACCAACACGGGTTCCTCGGGCGCGACCACGAACCCGGTGGCACGCTCGATCGCGTCGCTGAGCGGCCCGACCAGCTCGGCAGGCACGTCCTCGGTGGCGCCGCAGCGGCGGCACACCGCGTGGTGGTGGACGTCGCTCTGCACCTCGAACCGCGCGACGCCGTCGGCGAAACGCACCTGGGTGAGCAGGCCGGCGTCGGTGAGGTCGGCGAGCACGCGGTACGCCGTCGACCGGTCCAGGCTCGATTCCACCGCCGACAGGTGCTGCCACACGTCGTCGGCGCTGAGGTGGCGGCCGTGGGCGTCGTAGAGAATCGCGAGCACGGCGAGGCGTTGTGGGGTGACCCGCAGCCCGACGCGTTGGAGGGACTCGCGCGGCGGGGGACGATGGCGGGGCGCGCCAACCCCACCGGCGCGTGACCGGGGCGGCGAGGAGTCGGCGGTGTGCGAGGTCATCGAGGCTGTTCCCGCGGCCCCCGCTCAATCCGGTCGCGCGCCGCGGCGTTGGCGCGCAGCTCCGCGCTCCCCTCAGCCGCCACCGGGGCCAGTGCCCAGCGCTGCTCGATGCGGCCGAACCGCCAGATCGCCACCGCCGCCAGCCAGGTGACCACGAACATGCCCACGATGAAGTAGCCGATGGCGTTGAGGTTGATGTTGCCGACCACCGACCACACACCGCCCGACAGGTTGAAGTACGTCACCACGATGGTCAATAGCTCGATGGTGCCGATGATCAGCGCCACTGCCACGGACAACCCGGTGATGGTGAGGTTGTAGAAGACCTTGCGCACCGGCTTGGAGAACGCCCACCCGTAGGCGACGTTCATGAAGGCGCCGTCGGTGGTGTCCATCAGCGCCATGCCCGCGGCGAAGAGGATGGGCAGGCACAGGGTTCCATACCAGGGGATCCCCCCGGCGGCGGCGCCGGCGGCGAGGGCGAGGAGGCCGACCTCGGTGGCGGTGTCGAAGCCGAGCCCGAACAACACGCCGACCGGGTACATCTGCCAGCTGGATCGGATCGACCGCGCCAGCGGGCCGAGCACCCGGTTCATCAGGCCGCGAGCGTTGAGCTTCTCCTCGAGGGTGGGTTCGTCGTACTTGCCCTGGCGCATCTCGCGGAAGATGCGCACGATGCCGACCAGAATCACGAAGTTGATCGCGGCGATCAGGTACAGGAAGAACGCGGAGACGCCGGTGCCCACGTAGACGCCGACGCGGCTGAGGCCTGAGCCGCCGCCCACCTGACCGGCCACCGCCTTGGCCGCGAAGGTCAGCACCACCGACAAGGCCACCACCACGGTCGAGTGTCCGAGCGAGAAGAAGAAGCCCACCCCGAGCGGGCGCTTGCCGTCCGCGAGCAGCTTGCGGGTGGTGTTGTCGATGGCCGAGATGTGGTCGGCGTCGAAAGCGTGGCGCAACCCGAAGCCGTAGGCGGTGAGACCGACGCCCACCCCCAGGCCCTTGAAGTTGCTGGGGACCACGAACAGGATGAGCACGCCGAAGCCCACCAGGTGCAGCAGGGCGATGAACGCGTAGAAACCACCGAGGCGTATCCACTCGCCGCGGGTCAGCGAGCGTCGGAACCTTGCGACTCTCGACGGCCGTGCCACCATCCCATGCCCTCCCTGCTGGTTGTCGGGCGAGCGTATCGCAGACGCCACTGAATTGCAAAGCGCGAGTTGCCGGCGCGCCGCCACCCCGGCTGGGACCCTGCCGGTTGAGAAGCGACCGAGGCGGGATAATCGACGCATGACCGCGTCCGCAACCCACGCCATCTCGCGAATTCGGCTCGCGATCGCCGGGGTGCTGCTGATCGCGAGCCTCGAGGTCGTGGTCGGGGTCAGCGCGGGCTCCCTCGCCCTGCTCAGTGACGCCGGGCACCTCGTCACCGACTCGGCGACCCTGGCGCTTACCTGGTACGCGCTGTCGCGCAGCCGGCGCCCGGCCGGGGCCAGCCACACGTTCGGCCACCACCGCAACGGCATCCTGGTCGCGGCCGTCAACGGGGCCTTCCTGGTGGTCGTCGCCGCCGCCGTCGCGGTGGGCGCGGTCACCCGCCTCCAGCACCCGGTGACCGTGTCGCCGGAGCCGGTGATCGTGGTCGCGGGCCTCGCGCTGGCCGTGAACACGTCGATCGCATACGCGCTCCACGGGGCGGGCGCCGGGCTGGGCGTGCGCAGCGCCGCGCTCCACGTGGTCGCCGATGCGCTCACCGACGCCGCCGTCATAGTCGGCGCGGTGGCGATCCTGTGGTTCGGGTTCACGCGCGCCGACGCCATCGTCTCGCTGGTCATCGCCGTGCTCATCTTCCTCGGTGCCCTGCGCCTGCTCGGCGAGGCCACGCACATCCTCAACGAGGCCACCCCGCGGGGCATCGACATCGACGTGGTGCGGCAAAGCATCGCGGTCGTGCCGGGAGTGGAAGGTGTCCACGACCTCCACATCTGGTCGCTCGACCGCGAGCACCGCGCGTTGTCGGTGCACATCCTGGTCGCCAACCGCCCGCTGGACGAGGTCACCGCGATGATTCGGTCGGTGGAACAGATGCTGTGCGCCGAGTTCCGCATCGAGCACGCCACCGTGCAGCCGGAATGCCCCTCCTGCAGCGACGAACCGGCGTTGTACTGCGACCTCGACGGCCGCCACGAACTGGTGCACGGGGCCGGCCGGCACTAGCCCGGGCGCGGCGTCGCGACGCAACCTCCGCCACCTGTTGGCACGGGGCGCCCCCGGACCCCCTGTTGCGGCTGAGCCGGAAAACCGACAAGCCGGTGACGGCCCGCCTCGGGGTGACCGGCGCGCTTCATTGTGAGGCTCGTGCCGCCCGACGTCGATCGCGCCCACGCGACGCTCCGTGACCTCCTGACGGCGGTGCCGGAGGTGATCGACCATCGCCGCTCGCGCCTGGACCCCTACGTGGAGGCGCACGCGGCGGTGCTGAACGCGCTCGAGGACTTCCCGACCATCCTGGCCATCAGCGACAACGACAACCGCCTGGTGCGGCTGAACGCCGCGGCCTGCGCATTCCTGGGGCGGCCGGAACAGGAGATGATCGGGCACGGGGTGTTCGAGTATCTCGAGCCGGAGTTCCAAGCCGAGATGCGCAACGCGCTCGCGACGGAAGCTGCCGGGACGTCCACTGCCTACGAGAATCACGAGTGGGCCTTCGAGCGACCCGACGCCTCGCTGGTCTGGGGAGCCATCCGCACCAAGCGCCTGCTCGACCCGGACGGCCGGATCTGGTCGCGCATGAGCATGGTCGAGGACATCACCGCGCGGAAGCTGGGTGCGGCGCAGGAGGCGATCCTGCGCGCGGGGCTCCTCCACTACCAGACCGTGTTCCAGCGGGGGGCCGTCGCCCAACTGGTCATCGACTTCCGCTCGTACCGCATCCTGCTCGTGAACACCGCGTTCTGCACGCTGATGGGATGCGACGAAGCCGACCTCGTCGGCAGCGACGGTCGCCTGATCTACCCGGCCGATCAGGATCCCAGCCCGGACGCACACCGACGGCTGGCGACGAGCGGCACCACGACGTACTCGGTGGCTCGCACCCTCCAACGCCTTGACGGCACCACGTTGCCGGTGCTCGCCACCGTGGGCGGGGTGCTGGATGACAACGGCGTCGTCATCCAGCTGGTGGTGCAGGTGCAGGACATGACCAGTCAACTGGCCGCCGACCAACGGGAACGGAGCAGCAAGGCGCTGCTCAAAGCGGCGCTGGGAGCACTGCCGGTGACCTTCACCACGTTCGACACTGACCTGAGGTTCACATCGGTTATCGGCGGCCTCGACGGTCCCGGGACCCGACCCGAGGCCTACGTGGGCAAGCACGTGACCGACGTCATCACGGAAGCCGCAACGCTGCGAGCAATGGAGGTGGCGCTCGCCGGCGATGAGTCGAGCACGCGGCTGACCTTCAACGGCGAGACACACCTGACGCTGTTCGGTCCGATCTGCGACGACGACGCCCGGGTGGTCGGGGTGGCGGCGGTGTCCACCAACATCAGCGCCGAGGTCGCCGCCGAAAATGACCGCCGCACGGCCGAAGAGCTGCGGCTTTTCCTTGCCGAGCACGACCCCCTCACCGGGCTCCCCGCGCGCTCCGCGCTCCTCGAACGCCTCGACTCATTGGGCCGCTCCGGTGACGGCGCCGGTGCCCTGTTGCTGCTCGACGTCGACGACTTCGAGCTGATCAACGAAGCGCTCGGGCACGGGGTGGGCGACGCTGTTCTCATGGAGGTCGCCAGCCGGCTGGCGGAGGCCTTCCCGGGACTCATGGTTGCCCGCCACGGGGGCGACGAGTTCGCCGTGGTCTCACCGTTCGATGTCAGTAGAGAGGAGGCCGTCGACGCGTGCGAGCGCGCGCTGACCGCGTTGGAGCCCGCCATCGAGGTGGGCGAGCACGTGCTGCGGGTCACCGCCAGCATCGGCGTGGCGGAGGGCGAACCCAGCGGGGCGTCGAGCCTGCTGCAGAACGCCGATGCGGCGCTGTCCCGCGCCAAGAGCGCGGGGACGGGACAGTACCGTGTCTACGACGCCGAGATGCGCTGCCAGGTGCGGCGCCGCCTGCAGGTGCAGAGCGGCCTGCGGATCGCCCTGTCGTCGGGACAGCTGCACGTGGCGTACCAGCCCATCGTCACCATCGCTGACCGACGAATCATCGGCTCGGAGGCCCTGCTGCGCTGGACCCACCCGGAGTGGGGAGTGGTGCCTCCCAAGGAGTTCATCCCCGTCGCCGAGCGCAGCGGGCTGATCACTGCGATCGGCAAGTGGGTGGTGCAGGCCGCGTGCTCGGATGCGCTGGCGCTGCAGCGCGGATACGGGGCCTACGTCGCGGTCAACGCCTCCGTCGGCGAGCTGGTGGGTGGACGCTTTGCCGACTGGATCGAGGAGGTGCTGGCGACCACCGGCCTGCCTGCGGAGGCGCTGGTCATCGAGGTGACCGAGTCGGCGCTCATGGACGACATCGCCCCGATCCGGACCGCCTTTGCCCGCCTGCGTGAGCGCGGCATCAGAGTCTCGATCGACGACTTCGGCACCGGCTACTCGTCGCTCGCTCGTCTCCAGCACCTCCCCGTCGATGTGATCAAGCTGGACCGCGAGTTCGTCACCGCCATCGACACCCGATCCGAGGCGCGGCATGGCGGCGACCATCCTGCAGCTGAGCAGGGCCATCGGCGCCAGCATCGTGGCCGAGGGCATCGAGACGGAGGCCGAGGCGGCCACCCTGCTCGACCTGGGCTACACCGTGGGCCAGGGGTTCCTGTTCGCACGAGCCATGTCGATCGACGACCTCGAGGAGCGCATGCGTTTGCAGCCGCTTCTCGCGGTGGTCCCGACCCCCCGGCGGCGCCGTTCGCGAGCGGCCGGGGCGGCCTGAGCGTCAGTCAGGCGCGGGGAACGATGCGCGCACCTCGGTGCCCTCGCCCACCATGCTGCGCACCTCGAGCCGGCCGCCCTCGATCCCGGCCCGCTGGCGCATGGTGATCAGTCCCAGCCCGGTCCCGCGTCCCAGCCGAGCGTCGGTGGCGTTGAGGTCGAAGCCCTCACCGTCATCACGCACCACCACCGCGACCCGTGAGGGCTGGAACAGCAGCACCACCTCGACCATCGTCGCGTTGCCGTGGCCGATGGCGTTGCGCAGCGCCTCCTGGACGATCCGGTACACGGACACCTCGACACCTGGGCGCAGCCGCCGATCCACACCCAGCACCACCAGGCGACCGTGTCCATCGGGCAGACCGCCGAGCAACTGCCGCAGTGCCGCTACCGGTCCTGACCGGTACAGCGCCTCGGGCTGGATGCGCAGCACCACCCGGAGCAGCGACTGAAGGGCGGCGTCCGTGCCCACCCGGCAGCGTGCGATCCCGGCGGCGGCGCCTTCGGGGTCGCGGCCCACCACCCGCCCCACCAGTTCGGTGTTGAGCGCGGCGTCGGCCAACAGCTGCATCGGCCCCTCGAGGATCTCCAATGCGGTGGCGTCGTGGTCGGCGCCGATCATGCCGTAGAGATGGCGCACCGCCTGGTTCTCGGCCGCGCCGGGCGCGTCGATGCTCGCCTCGTTCAGCTCGGTCGCCCCCGCGATCGACCGGCTCACCTCCCGGAACGTGGCCCGCTGCTCACGGAGTCCGTCGATGCGTTGCCGGAGGCAGTCCGTCCGCTCCTCGAGGCGGGAAAGCTCGGTGCGCAGGACGAAGGCCTCGTCGAGGCGAGCTCGCACCTCGGTGACATTGGAGGGTCTGATCCGCTCCAGCATCGCGCTCCGGGCGGTTTCGTACGGCTGCAGGCGGTGATGGATCTCCGCCCGCTGCACCTCGGCCTCGCGCGATGCATCCTCGAGGCGGGCGATGACCGCGTCGACGTCGGTGGCCCTGCCGTCGAGCCCGTAGCGGAGCCCCACCAGCGGGGAACGGGCCACACGGACATCGAGCACGAAGGGCGGAGCCGAGATGTCGGTGGTCATCGGTCTCCCCCGTGACTGAGCCGATTGGCGCAATGCCGAGGCGCCCAGTCTAGCCGGTTCCGAGGCGTCGCTCCCGGACTATCCGGCGTCAGCTACGGCGCAGGCGGAGACGGATCAGGTCGATGAGCACGCCGGCGGAGTCCCGAAGAGCGCTCACCCTCGAGTCCTCCTTGTGGTTCCACCGCACCGGCACCTCGGCGATGCGCCAGCCCTTGTGGCGGGCCCGCAGCAGCACCTCGGCATCGAACCCGAACCGCATGGTGCGCAACGGCTGAAAGCAGGCGAT
>JALYTM010000291.1 GCA_030854305.1 Candidatus Dormiibacterota bacterium | reverse complement strand
GTCCTTCCGTGGTGGAGGGCAGCACGAAAACGTCGCATCCGCGGAGCAGCTCCATCCGGTGGGCCCCGGTGACCAGCCCCAACAGGCGTACGTTGCGCTGACCCTCCGCCTGCCTCTCCAGCCGCCCACGCTGTGCTCCGTTGCCGGCGATGCAGAGCACGTGGTCGTCGGGCAGGCCGAGGTCGAGGAACGTGTCGACCAGGGCGGGGACGCGCTTCTCCGGGTCGAGCCGTCCCATGTAGAGGACCACCAGGCGCGCCGGGAGCTCCTGATGCAGCGCTGAGGTCCCCGGCGAGAAGGCGTCGGTGTCGACGGCGTTGTGGATGACGGTGATGCGGTCGGCAGGGAACCCGGCGTCGACCAGGAGGTCGCGTTGCGTCTGGCTCAGGGCGATGCACCGGTCGACGTGACCCATGTGGAGGCGGTGATATCGGTACAGGCCCTGCAGCACGCGGCCGCGAACCGTTCCGTCGGGGCCGTGTGGAAGGTGGAAGGTCGCCACGCAACCGGCGCCCACCTCGTGCGCGGCCCTGGCGATGGCGCCGTCGTGCAGCGAGAAGCTCCAGGAGATGTGCACCACGTCGGGGCGGAACCGCCGCAACGAGTCGCGGATGGCGGCGATCGACCCGCGGTGGGGCACCACCACTGTCTTGAAGCTGCGGGCGCGGAGGCGTTGTGCGTTGGCGGGGTCGACCGGCAGCCGGTCACCGTCCCCGATATGGGCGAAGAGGCGAACTTCCACGCCCCGCGATCGCAGGGCTGTGACCAGCTCGCGGCTGTACGTGGACAGACCGTCGGCGCGCCGGCCCTCGCCGTGCCCGAAGAAGGCCACGCGCAGGGCAGCCCTCTCAGCGGTCATTGGCGACCGGCAGGGGCGTGGGAGCGGCGGTGGCGGTGGCGGTGTCGCGAAGGTCGAAGAGGGACACGCCGGCCATGTCGTGGCGGGCACGCACCCACAGGAACAGCGACGCGCCGATGACCGCGCTCAAGCCCTTGTCGGCGAGACGGTGGACCACCGCGACCGCGGTGGCAACGCCGAACGGCAGGCCGCCGGCGACGGTCAGGAGACCGGCCGTGGTCGCCTCGAATGCGCCGAGGCTTCCCGGCGACAGGGTGATCGCCGACGCCACGTTGCTGATCGAGTACACGAACGCCGCGGTCACCCAGTCGACCCGCCCGGGAGCGATGGCGTCCACCACGAAGTAGAAGAGGCTCACCGCCATCACCGCTTGGAGGGCGCTGATCCACAGCCACACGTAGGTGCGCCAGTTCTCGAACAGCACCACCGTGTCGCGCTGCAGCCTGTCGATGGAGTCGATGACCCGGTTGAGCAGCGAGATGCGGGTGATCACGGTGCGGATCCACCCGTACACCGGTCGCACAGTGAGCAGCACAACCACGAGGACGGTGCCGCCCAGTGCCGCCGCGACCCCCGCCCGAGCGAAGTAGTACCGGCTCGACCCGGGCAGAGCCGCCGCGATCAGCAGACCTGAGTAGAGAAGCTCCTGCACGGTCACCGCGGCGATCGCCGTCCCCAACGCGATGGTGCGGACGACCCGCGCGAGCAGGATGGCGCGAGTCAGCTCACCGAGCGGCAACAGCGCGGTCGCCTGCCCCGTGAGTGTCATCAGCACGGTCTCGCCCAGTGGCGGGTCGGGCGTCACGATGCGCAGTAGGGTCCACCACCGAACCCCCTGCAGGATGTAGTAGCCGACCGACAGGCCCAGGACGATGGGGATGTCGCTGAGGTGGAAATGCCGGATGGCGTTGCCCACCTGCGCCGGGTTGCCGACCAGGATCAACGAGCCGATGACCACCAGGGCGAGGAGCATGGGGATGCGCCGCTTGTTGATCAGCCGGCTCCGGAGTGAACGGCGGGGCCGGGCGGCCTGTCCGTCCCCGCTGCCGGCGCCCGCCGCGCCCACTGCCTCGAGCCCGGCGACGAGGGGAGGCCCTCCTTCTCGCGCGCGGAACAGCAGGTGCACAGTCGAAGTGTATGGGTGCGCCGGCCGGCGGTCGCCGACCATCCCTCAGCGAGGGCCGGCGGCCCTGTCCTCGCGCGGGCCCGCCAGCACCTGGCCGGGGCGCTGGTCGAGGAAGAGCCGCCGCATCAGGAGGTGGCGCTCTCCCGGTGGCGCAGGGCGGTGGAGGTCCGCCACCAGGCCTTCGAGGCGCCGGAGCAGCACCGCCACCAGCATCAGCGCACACGTGACCGCCAGCTGCGGGCCACTGAGCCAGGCCGCCAGCAGGGGCAGGACCGTGAAGCCGGCCAGCACACCGACGGCGATGACGCGCAGGAGTGCGCCGGCGGCGAAGAACAGCAGGAGAACGCCGAGCAGAGGGAGGTTCAGCGCCGCCACCGCGCCGGTGGCGACGGCGATGCAGCGCTGCCCGTTGAACCGGAGCCAGATCGGCCATCCGTTGCCGGCGACGGCACACAGCGCAGTCGCCTCCAGGAAAGTCCCATTGCCGCCGGCGACGCGGGCCAGCACCACCGGCAGCACCCCCTGGAAGAACTGCAACGGGCCCGACAGGACGGCCAGCCGCAGGCCGGCGTTGCGGAAGAGGTTGCTGGTGCCGGGGTTTCCCGAGCCGAGCCTGCGGAGGTCGACCCCGGCGCCCACCCTGCCGAGCAGCAGGGCGATCGGGATGGATCCCACCAGGTACGCGGCGAGGAGGACGGCAACGCCGGCGGGCGTCGACCCGTGCGGCATCAGCCGGCCAGCACGGGGTCGTCCTCATGGAGAGGGAGGGCGGCAAAACCCACCGCGCCCGGGCCGGTGTGGACGCCGATCACCGGCGCCAGTGCCACGCTCTCACAGCG
>JALYTM010000031.1 GCA_030854305.1 Candidatus Dormiibacterota bacterium | reverse complement strand
CACCAGCACCGTCGCGCCCGCGGCGACACACGCGGCGGCGTTGCCGGCATCGACTCCGCCGTCGACCTCGACCTCCGTCTGCAGTCCCTGCCGGACGATCTCGGTTCGCATCGCGCGAACCTTGTCGAGGGTCCGCGGGATCAGCTTCTGTCCGCCGAAGCCCGGGTTGATGGTCATCACCAACGCGAGATCGCAGACAGCGAGCACGTCGAAGAGCGCCAGCGCGGGGGTGCTGGGGTTGATCGCGGCCCCGGCGCGACAGTCGAGCGCGCGGATCGCCGTCAGCGTGCGGTGGAGGTTGGGCGACACCTCCTGGTGCACGGTGATGGCGTCCGCGCCCGCCGCCGCGAAGGTGTCGAGGTGCCTCTCCGGCTCGCGGATCATCAGGTGCAGCTCGAGCGGCAGGTCGGTCTCGCGCCTCAGAGCACGCACAGTGTCCGTACCGAAGGTGAAGTTGGGCACGAAACTGCCGTCCATGACGTCGACATGCAGGCGGTCGACGCCGCTCCCTTCGAGTGCGTGGACCGCGTCCGCGAGGTGACCGAAGTCCGCGGCGAGCAGGCTCGGGGCAAGACAGACGGCGTCATGACACCGCGGCCAGGGTGAGCGTGGCATGAGCGGCGAGCGTACCCGATACCGGCCGCCGCGACACCGGCCAGAGCGCCGCGAAGTACACGTCCGTAGTATCGGAAGCGTCGCAACAACCAGGAGAACACCATGGCCACCCCCGACGCGATCACACTGCTCCGCGAAGACCACGCCACCGTGCGGAAGCTGTTCAAGGACTTCTTCAAGGCGGGTGACCGCGCGTACGCCACGCGCCGCCGCATCGCCGGCCGCATCATCACCGAGCTGTCGACGCACGCCGGCATCGAGGAGGCGGTGTTCTACCCGCGGGTCCGCGTGGCCGTGCCGCGGGCCGACCAAGACGTGCTCGAGTCGCTCGAAGAGCATCACATCGTCAAGTGGACGTGCTCGGAGCTGGAGGGAATGAACCCCCGCGAGGAGCGCTTCGCCGCCAAGATGCAGGTCCTGATGGAGAGGGTCACCCACCACATGAAGGAGGAGGAGACGGGCCTCTTCCCCGAGGTGCGTCGCGCCTTCAGCCGGGCCGACCTGGTGGCCATGGGCGACGACCTTCGCGCGGCCAGGACGGCGGTTCCCAAGCGGCCGCACCCGCGCGCCCCCGACCAGCCGCCCGGCAACATCGCCGCCGCCATGGTCTCGGCACCCGTCGACGAGTTGGTCAAGAACGTCCGCACCGCCGTGCGCAAGGGCGCGAAGGCGGTGGTGGGGGGGTAGCCGGCACGCGCACTCCCCTCGCCGGCAGATGACCGTGCCCAGCCTTGACAACAGGGCGATCGGCGAGCTGCTCGCGGCTGCCGCAGGTGACCAGGAAGAGGGAAGCCAGCGCGAGCGTGCGATGCGACGCGCGTCGCGCGCCGCGCTGGGCTGGGACACGGAGGCCGCGGAACTGGAGGCGAGCGGGCTTCCGCTCACTCGACTCGACCGCGTGGGGCCCTGGATCGCCAATGCGATCAC
Organism: Candidatus Dormiibacterota bacterium; assembly: GCA_030854305.1. GTDB lineage: Bacteria > Chloroflexota > Dormibacteria > Aeolococcales > Aeolococcaceae > Aeolococcus. The sequence continues at coordinate 8,148 of JALYTM010000031.1, read as the reverse complement.
CGACTTGCTCGAGCGCGGTGAGCCGCCGCCGCCCGCCCCACCGTTGCGATCCGGCTTTCTCTCCCGGGCGCAGGCGGTGACGGTGGTCGCCGCGGCAACTGAGTGGCAGGGTGTGGTGCGCAGCGACCTGCAGATGCACACGCTCAGCAGCGACGGCCACGCATCGCTGGAGGCGATGGCGCGTCGCTGCATCGAGTTGGGCTACTCCCACATGGCTGTCACCGATCACTCCGAGGGGCTGCGCATCGCCCACGGCATGACCGCCGAGGTGCGCGAGCGACAGGCCACCGAGGTGCGGGCGCTGAACGCACAGCTGGCGGCAGAGGGCCACGCGTTCGAGGTGCTGCACGGCCTCGAGATGAACGTCGACCCGGAGGGGCTGGGCGACACCGACCCGGCCGTCCTGGCCGGGCTGGACCTCGTGCTCGGCGCCTTCCACTCCAAGCTGCGGCTCACCGACGACCAGACCGACCGGTACCTGCGTGCACTGTCCAACCCCACCGTCGACGTGTTCGCGCACCCGCGAGGGCGCATGTTCGACCGCCGGCTCGGGTTGTCCGCTCGCTGGGACGAGGTGTTCGAGGCCGCCGCGGAGAACGAGGTCGCGCTGGAGGTTGATGCCTACCCGGACCGGCAGGACCTCGACGTCGACCTCCTTCGCCTCGCCGCCCGGCACGACGTGTGGATCGCTGTGGACACCGACTCGCACCACCCGGTGGACCTCGACGCGATGCCGCTCGGGATCGCCGCGCTGGTGCTCGCGGGTGTTCCTCGCGCACGCGTTGTCAACGCCATGGCGACTGACCAGGTGCGGGAATGGGTCCAGGCCCGTCGCGGCCGGGCGGCGGAGCGTGCGCGCGCCGCGCGAGTGCTGCCTCGCTGATGGCGCTTGGCAGGCGGCTCACCACCTCAGCGAACGCTCGCTGCCGCCGCCTCGTCGAGGAACCAGGTGAGGTCGCCGTCACGGGGACGCACCAACGCTGCGGGGACTGTGCCCGCGGCCACACCCCTCAGCGCCTCCGCCTTGCCGCCACCGGTGACCAGGAACGCCACGTGGGCGGCGGCGTTGATCGCCGGAGCGGTCATGGTGATGCGATCCACGGGTTCGTAGTCGGCCACGCCGCGGGTGGCCCAGGCGTCCACGACGTCGAGCGCGGGGGTGCCCGGGAAAAGCGAGGCGGTGTGGCCGTTGGTGCCCAGGCCGAGCAGGACCACGTCCAGACGGGGTGGCGCGCCCCGCTCCCGCTCCAGGAGCGCGGAGTACTCGGCGCCGGCGGCGTCGAGGTCGGGGCGTTCGGCCTCCATCCGGTGAACCCGCGCATCCGGCACGCCCACCTTGACCAAAAGGGTGTCGTGCGCCAGGCGGTAGTTGCTGGCAGGGTTGTCCGCGCCCACAGCGCGCTCGTCGCCGAAGAAGACGTGCCACCGTCCCCAGTCGATGTCGCCGCGAAAGGCCGACGTCGCCAGGGCTTCGTAGAGGAACCGGGGGGTGCTGCCGCCGGCAAGGGCGATCGCGAAGCGGTCGCTCTCGCGGGTTCGATCAACCAGCCACCCGGCCACGGTCGCGGCCACGCCGATGGGATCGGTCGACACCCGAACTCCCCCCGGGAGATCGATGCCGATCATCGGTTGTCGCTCGCCAGGCCGGCGGCTGCGGCCAGCGAATGGCGGTACACCACGTCGTCGTCGGTGATCTCGAGCAGGGTGCTGACCAGGTCCACCGTGTCCGGCCTTTCGTAGGGTACGGTCTGCTGCGCGCGCATGCCGCCGTCGATGTCGATGGCGACGTGGAGAGCGTGGTCGTGGCGCTCCACGCTCACCGTTGCGACCTCACTCTCATGACGGCAGTGCAGAACGACGCGGACCAGATCGTGGTCGTCGACGTCAGCCGTCGGGCGAGTGCCGGCGACGATGGGCGGGACCTCGTGCCACTGCAGACGGCTCGCGATCCATCCCGCGAGCAGCCAGCCCTGGGCCGAGACGTGGTCGCCGCTGCACTCGATGTCGACGCGGTCGACGGTGCGCAGGTATCGGCGCATCTCCTCGCCGTCGAATGACTGTGCCAGCAGCACTCGCCAGATCGTGGTGCGCTCCCACGCCATGTCGGACATGGCGATGGCGTCGGCGGTGCTGCGCAACTCCTCGGCCAGCGTTCCCAGCGTGTCCGCGGCATCGTCGTACGCACCAGTGTCGATGATGATCCGCTCACAGATTGCGATCGCGTCCGACCCGAACGCCTGCCGGACCGGCGGCGTGCCCACCAGCCAGAGGAACACCGGCGTGTCCGGCACCAGCAGCGGTGTCACCAGGCTGGCAAGGTGAAAGGTGGGCTCGCCGGCGACGTTGAGTCGGACCTGCTCCGCGCACACCTGGCCGGCACCGTCGATCGAACACTGGAGGGACAGGTCGGCCTCGATCGCGGTGGGGCGGTCGGGCTCGGCGAGGATGATGATCGCCCGTAGCGGGTGGCTCTCGCCGACGCGCCCGACGGCCACGGACGCGAGGTTGGCGCTGGCGATGTCGACGCAGGCGCACACCAGGTTGAGGACCGACAGGCGCACCACGCCACCATCGGCCCCGGCACCGCGCAGCATGTCCCGGTGCATCTCGTCGAGCTCACGAGCCACCGCGCGGAGGCCGCTGGCATGTGCGAGGCGAACCGGCTGGGCGGCGCTGCTCATCTCAGAGCCGGCGCCACTGGCGGCCATCGCGGGCCATGAACTCGCGTGCCGATTCCGGTCCCCAGGTCCCCGCCTCGTAGTTGGGGAACTCGTCGCGCGCCGGGGGATGGCTGCGCCAGCCGTCGAGGATGGCGGTGCAGATGCGCCATGCCTCCTCCACCTCGTCCTCGCGCGCAAACAGCGTGGGGTCACCGAGCATGGCGTCGAGCAGGAGGCGCTCGTAGGCCTCCGGGGACGCCTTGAGGAACGCACTGCCGTACAGGAAGTCCATGTTGACGGTGCGGATGCGCATCGACTGACCTGGCACCTTCGCCCCGAACCGCAGCGTGATCCCCTCGTCGGGCTGGATTCGAAGCACCAGCAGGTTGGGCTCGATGGCGTTGGGCGGCAGCACCCCGGACGGGATGCGCTGCGGCCCCTCGAAGGGGGAGTGGGGGACCCGTCGGAACTGGATGGCGATCTCGGTCGCCCGTTTGGGGAGGCGCTTGCCGGTCCTCAGGTAGAACGGCGTCCCCGCCCAGCGCCAGTTGTCGATGTCGAGCTTGAACGCGACGTACGTCTCGCGGAGGGAGGCGGGCGGAACACCCGGCTCCCCGCGGTAGCCGGCCACTCGCTCGCCGTCCACCCAGCCCGGCCCGTACTGTCCGCGGACGGTGCGCGACAACGCATCGTCGGGGTGGATCGGGCGGACGGCGCGGAGCAGCTTCACCTTCTCGTCGCGCACGGTCTCCGCGGCGAAGTTGCTCGGCGGCTCCATGCCGACGATCGCCATCAGCTGCATGACGTGGTTCTGAATGATGTCGCGCAGGGCGCCGGACTCCTCGTAGTAGGCGCCGCGTCCCTCCACCCCGATGTTCTCGGCGACGGTGATCTGCACGTGGTCGATGTACTGCCGGTTCCACAGCGGTTCGAAGATGCCGTTGGCGAAACGGAACACGAGGAGGTTCTGGACCGTCTCCTTGCCCAGGTAGTGGTCGATCCGGTAGATCTGGTCTTCGTCGAACGCCTGGTGGAACCGCTGGTTCAACTGGCGGGCGGTGGCCAGGCTTTGACCGAGCGGCTTCTCGACGATCAGCCGCCGGAACCCCTCGGCCGATCGCGAAAAGCCGTCTTCACCCAGCCGTTCGGCGAGCGGGGCGAAGCCACTCGGGGGAATCGAGAAGTAGTACAGGTGGTTGCCCACCGTTCCGCGCTCGCGGTCGATCCGGTCGAGGAGGTCGTGCAGCCCGCGCATCCCGTCCGGCGTGTCGAGCTCGTACGCACAGTAGAACAACCCTTCAGCGAACACGTTCCAGACGTCCTCACGGAGAGGGACGCGACCGTACCGGTGCACCGCTTCACGCATCGCGTCGCGGAACTCCTGGTCGGTCTGATGGGAGCGGCCGGCCCCGACGATGCTGAAGCCGGTGGGGAGCAGCCCATCCATCGCCAGGGCGTACAGCGCGGGCACCAGCTTGCGCTTGGTGAGGTCGCCGGTGGCGCCGAAGATGACCACCATGCAGGGCGGCGGCACCCGCCCCTGGCGCAGCCCCTCGCTCAGCTCGTTGAGGTCGGGCGCCGCCGTCTCGACGTCGCTGTCCGCAACGGTGTCGGTCACGCCGGGGTCGCTGGGGTGGGGGCCTCCTCGGACTTCACCGCATGGCCGCCGAACTCGTTCCGCAGTGCCGCGATCACCTTGTTGCCGAAGCCGTCAGGCAGACGCGACTGGTACCGCGCCATCAGGGAAAGCACGAGCACGGGCGTCGGCACGGAGAGGTCCATTGCCTCGTCGATGGTCCACCGCCCTTCGCCGGAGTCGTCCACCCATCCGCGCAGGGACTCCAGGCGTGGATCCCTCTCGAACGCTCGCTCGGCAAGCTCGAGGAGCCATGAGCGGACGACGCTGCCCTGGTTCCAAAGGTGCGCGATGGCGTGCAGGTCGAGCTCCGGGTACGCCTTGGAGGCCTCCAGCACAGCGAACCCCTCAGCGTAGGCCTGGAGCATTCCGTACTCGATGCCGTTGTGCACCATCTTCACGTAGTGACCGCTGCCGGCGGCGCCGACGTGGAGAAAGCCGTCCGGTGGGGCCAGCGTCTCGAACACGGGACGGAGCCGCTCCACCGCGTCGGTCTCGCCTCCCACCATGAGGCAGTAGCCGATCGTCAGTCCCCAGATTCCCCCACTGGTGCCGGCGTCGAGGAGGCGGACGCCCTTGGCCGCGCAGCGCTCGGCGCGCGCCACCGTATCGTGCCAGTTGCTGTTGCCGCCGTCGATGATGGTGTCACCCTCGGACAGCGACTCGAGGAGACCGGTGATGGTCTGCTCGGTGATCCTCCCGGACGGCACCATGATCCACACCGAGCGCGGCGACTGCAGCTGCGGCACCAGTTCCGCCAGCGACGCGACAGTGGTGGCGCCGAACCCCTCGACCGCCGTCCGCGCCGCGGCATCGGGGTCGAAAGCGACGACGGCGTGGTCGCCGTCACGGCGCAGCCGGTGCACCATGTTGGCGCCCATCCGTCCCAGGCCCACAAAACCGATCTGCATCACCGTGCTCCGGTGGCATTGCGGATCACGGCGTCGCTGAGGCGGCTGAGTCCCACGGCCAGGTCGCCGCTGATGTGCAGACGGATGACCCGCCGCCCGTGCTCGCGCAGGGACTGCAGGTCGCCCTGCGCGTGCGCCTGCTTGAGGATCGAGAAGGTGAACGGCTGCCCCGGGATGGCCACGTCGACGAGGTCGTCGCTTGTGACCTGGATGAACACGCCGCTGTCCGGGCCGCCCTTGTGGAGCTGGCCGGTGCTGTGCAGGAACCGAGGCCCGAAGCCGAGCGTGGTGGCGACTCGGTGCTCGTCTCGAATCGCCACGCGCAGCCGTTGCAGGGCCGCCTCGTTCTCGGCGTCGGGGGTGACGTAGGCCATCAGTGCCACGTAGTCCCCGGGCCGAACACCGGCGAGGAAGTCGGTGAGCGCGGAGCCGATGCTGTCCCGCCCGGGCGCGCCGAACACCGAGATGCCGTCGTCGCTGACGCTGGCCGACTCGCCGGCGAGGGTGCCGTGCTTCTCGTACTGCGCCAGCACCTTCTGGGTGTTGTCCTTGGACTCCTTCACGTTGGGCTCGTCGAAGGGGTCGATTCTCAGGTCGGCACCGACCACCGCGGTCGCGAACTCCCAGCGGAAGAACTCCGCGGCCAGGTCGTAGAGGTCGGTCAGCTGAAAGGTCACGCAGGGCAGCCCGGCGCCGCGCAGCGCCCCCACCTCCGCGTCGAACTCCGCCGACTCGTCACCCAGTCGCAGGACGACGAACAGCCGGTCACCGCCGTAGACACCGGGCTCGCCGATGGGCTCGTCGCCGATGGGGATGAGACCCTTGCCTTCCTTGCCGGTGCTCTCGGCGATGAGCTGTTCGGCCCACAGCGAGAAAGCCGCGATGCGGGGCGGCGCGAGGATGGTGACCTTGTCGCGGCCCGCCTTGTGCATCAGACCCATCGTCGTGCCCAGCGCGATACCGGGGTTGAGGTCGGCGGGGATTCCGGGGTGCGTCTGCGCGCGCATCTGCGCGGCCCGGTCGAGGAGCACCTCGACGTCGATGCCCATGATCGCTGCCGGCACAAGGCCGAAGAAGCTGAGCGCCGAGTACCTCCCGCCGATGTCCGGGGGGTTTTCGAAGACGTGACGGAACTTGCGCTCGCGCGCGGTTGCAGCCAAGGGTGACCCGGGGTCGGTGACGCAGACGAAGTGCCCGCCCGCATCAGTGAGGCCCGCGTCGGCGAGCCACTGCCAGAAATGACCGAGCTGGCTGAGCGTCTCCAGCGTGGTGCCGGACTTCGACGCGGTGATGAACAGCGTCGTGCGCGGCTCGAGTGTCCTGGTCAGCTGGTCGATGGCGGCCGGGTCGGTGGTGTCGAGCACGTGCATCTCGGGTTGTCCTGCGGCGCTGCCGAACGAGCTGCGCAGCACTTCCGGGCAGAGGCTGCTGCCCCCCATCCCGAGGAGCACGCAGTGCCGGAACCCGGCGTCGCGCACGTCGCTGGTCAGCGCCAGGAGCCGAGGCAGGTCGGCGCGCATGGTGTCGACCACGTCGAGCCAGCCGAGGCGGTTGCCGATCACCTTGGCATGGGCCTCGTCGCCGGGCTTCCAGAGGTTGGCGTCGCGATCCCACACCCGCCGCGCCGTCGTGCGGTTCGCGTCCGAGCTGATCGCGGCACGGACGGTGTCGGTGCTGGCACCGAGGTCGAAGTGCTGGCGGGCACCGTACCCGCCACGCATCGCGTCGACCTTCTCGGCGATCCCCCGGATCAGCTCGTCGTACGAGTCGGAGAACGACTGCACACCGGCCCGGAGCAGGTCGGCGGTGACCGCATCCATGTCGATGCCCACCTCGGCGAGCCGGTCGAAGATGCGATGGGCGCCCGCGTAGTCCTCGTTGACGGTGACCCGATCCGCGACACCGTGGTCGCGGAACGCCTCCACGGTGGCGGGCGGCATCGTGTCCACGGTGTCCGGCCCGATCAGTGTCTCGGCATAGAGGACATCGCGGTACTTGGGGTTCTTGGCGCTTGTGCTGGCCCAGAGCGGACGCTGCACGTAGGCGCCGGCCTCGCGCAGCTCCTTGAACTCGTCACCACGGAAGCGCGCCTCGAACCGCTCATACGCCAGCACCGCGTTGGCGATCGCGGCCTTGCCCAGCAGCCCCGCGAGGGTGGCGTTGCCGGGGTCGGCGGCCAGCTTCACCTCGATGAGCTTGTCCACCGCGGTGTCGACACGGCTGACGAAGAACGACGCCACCGATTGCACGTGGAGTGGCTCACCGCGACCGTGCCGGTCGCGTAGCGCCTGCATGTAGGCGCCGATCACCGCCTCGTAGGAGTCGAGGGCGAAGATGAGCGTGACGTTGACGTTGACCCCCGAGGCCAGGGACTGGTGGATGGCCGGCACGCCCGCAGGCGTCGCCGGGATCTTGACCATCAGGTTGGGGCGGTCGACCCGACGCCAGAACTCGGTGGCGAGCTCGATGCTGCGGTTGGTGTTGTGGGCCGACTCGGGGGGCAGCTCGAGGCTGACGAACCCGTCGGCCCCGCCGGTGCGCTCGTGCACCGGCCGGAGGATGTCGGCAGCGCGCTGGATGTCACTGATCGCCAACTCCAGGAAGATGCCGTTGGGGTCGTCGATGCCGTCGGCGAGCAGCCGGCCGATCTGAGCGTCGTAGTCGGTGCCCTCGGCGATCGCCTTCTGGAATATGGTGGGGTTGCTGGTGAGACCGGTGACGCTGTCCTCGGCGATCAGGCGCTCCAGCTCCCCGCTGGTCACCAGCTCACGGCTGATGTAGTCCAGCCATACGGACTGGCCGAGCCGGCTCAGCCGCTGCAGAGGGGTGGTCATCTCAGTGCGCTCCCGCGGTGAGGCTCATGCTCTGGACGGCGTCCACGATGGCGTCAGCGTCGATACCGGCGGCGGCCATCAGCTCCGCGGGCGACCCCGAGCCGGGC
>JALYTM010000290.1 GCA_030854305.1 Candidatus Dormiibacterota bacterium | reverse complement strand
CCCGTGCCCGTGCCCGTGCCCCTGCCCACGCCGGTGACGGGCCCCGTGCCGCTGACCAAGCCGGCCCCGCCCAACCCGTAGCGTCCCACGCGGTGGCGGCGTCCGTTTGGTGGCGGGGCCGCGGCGGCCCTTCGATAGACTGCCGGGGTGACTGAGGCGGCGCCCCCTCCCCCTCCGGTGCTGCCCCCGCAGCCTCCCGCGCTGGCCCGCGCCATCGGGCTGGACCTGGTCACCCGGTACCACCTGCGGCTCACCGACCCCCGCGACTCCCGGCTGGGCGAGCTCCGGGGTGCCTACGAGCTGGGGTCGGCCAGCTGGACCGGGCGCCAGGCCACCTTCGTCGGCTTCTACACGCCATCGCCCGACCCCGCCGTTGCCGGACCCGACCTGGCCGCTCGCTGCGCTGCGGCCGCACGCTGGGGCGAGGAGCGTCTGGCGGTGCAGGGCGCGGAGCGGGCCGACGTCCTCCTGGTGGCACTTGCTTCGGTCCCCGGTACGCTGACCGCGCCGCCGTCCAACCCTGCGGTCCACGTGGGGGCTGTCGCCGTCGACCCCGCCACCGGCGAGGTCAGCGTGCTGCTTCCACCGTCCGGGGCGGTGCCTCCGCCGCGCGACATCCGCGAGCGCGCACAACTGCTGCTCCGGGGTATTGAGCCTCCGACGCTCGCCGCCGTCGACCTCGCCGAGCGCGAAGCGGTGGCCGAGGGCTACGCGGCGCCGGCGCGGCAGCAGCTGATCAGCCGGCCGGTGGCGACCTACGCACTGATCGCTGCCTTCGTGCTCATCTTCATCGTGGAGAAGGTGCTGATCCGCGACCGGTACCCGGACCAGGGCCTCTACGACATGGGCGCGCTGGCGTTCCCCCCGACCGACTGGTGGCGGTACGTGAGCAACGCCTTCATCCACGATCCGAGCTCGGGGCTCAGCGGCTTCGGTGCCTTCCCCGCCCATCTCATCTTCAACTCCCTGGCCATGTACTTCGTCGGCCGCCTCGTGGAGCAGCTGTACGGGCCGCTCGTGCTGGTCGCCACCTTCCTGGTCACGGCGGTGGGTGGCGGCCTGGTGTGGGTCGCCTACAACCAGGCCACCAACGCGCCGCTCGGCCTGTCCATCGGCGCGTCCGCGGGCATCACCGGCCTGCTCGGCCTGCTGGTGATGCTGGGACGCGTGCAGGGCAAGGACGTCCCGGTCGGCATCGCGCACGCGATGCGCCAGTACGCCATCACCTACGGCGCAATGGTGATCGTGTTCGGGTTCCTGATCGCCAACGTCAACAACATCGCCCACGTCGGCGGCATCGTCACCGGCGCTGCCGTGGGCGCCGTGCTGCCGCCGCTCCGCCGTGTCGGCGGCAGCGACCTGCGCCAGTGGGAGAAGGTCGCGATCTACGTGGTCCTGGCGGCGGCGGCGGTCGCACTCATCTTCGCCGCCGTCAACACCGTCGGCCTCCTGAACACCTCACCGGGCTTCACCACCGGTCCGGTGCCGATCGGGCCGTAGGCGCTACGAGTGGTCCGCCGCGACGCGTGCCGCGGCAACGGAGTTCCACAGGCCCTCGAGATCGTAGAAGGTGCGCTCGCCGGGCAGGAACACGTGGGCGATGACGGAGTCGTAGTCGAGGCACGCCCACGACGCGTCCTTGAGGCCGGCGACGGCCAACGGGCGCACCCCGGTGGCACGGCAGGCGTCCTGGATACTGCCAACAATGGCCCGAACCTGACGGTCGGTGTCGCCCTCGCAGACCACGAAGAAGTCGGCGATGGTGGTCTTGCCTCGAAGGTCGACCGTGACCACGTCGCGCGCCTTCTTGTCAGACGCGGCGGCCGCGATCAACGCGGCGAGCTCCTCAGTCGTCATCCGTCGCCATTATGGCACCGGGTGTCCGCACGGGCAGAGTGAGCGGCGGCCGCATCGTCGCGCTCATCGGCGGTACAGCCCGCGCTCGTTGATCAATGCCGCGACAGCCGGGGGGACCAGTTCGGCGAGCGACTCGCCGGCGGCAGCGCGCTCGCGCACGTCTGTCGCGCTGACCGGCGGCGGCGTGAACGACAGCACCACCGTGCGTGCCGCGTCCAGCCCGAGCGCGGTCACCTCGGCGTCGCCCAGTTCGGGGTGACCGGAACGCTGAACCACCACGAACCGCGCCCGCTGCAGCAGCTCCTCGGTGCGATGCCACTCGCGGACGTGGCGCGCGGCATCGGCGCCGAGCACCCACCACAGCTCGATCGCCGGGTAGGCCCGGCCCAGCTCGTCGAGGGTGTCGATGGTGTACGACCCTCCGGGGCGGTGCAGCTCGATGTCGATCACCCGCACCGCAGGCAGGTCCTCGGTGGCGGCGATGAGCATGTCGTGTCGGTCGGTCGCCGAGGCCCGCGGCCGATCGCGCAGGTTGGGTGTTCCCGCCGGCACGATCCAGCACTCGACCGCGCCCAGCGCGTCGCGCACCGAGGTGGCGATGGCGAGATGACCGTTGTGCACCGGGTCGAAGGTGCCTCCGAAGGCCACCACGCGCCGATGGTCAGCCGTCGTCGGCATAGGTGAACTCCAGCTCACCGATGCGCACGGTGTCGCCGTCCGCGCAGCCCGCCGCCGCCAGCGCGTCGTCCACCCCGGCGATGCGCAGCTTCTGCTGCAGACGGGCCACCGCCTCCTCGCTCTCCATGTCGGTCATCGCCACCAGCCGCTCGATGCCGTCGGATGTCACCCGGAACACCTCCCCGTCCCGCGACACGGCGGGCGCCTGGCGACGCGGCCGGTGCCGGTACAGGCGGTGCTCCCCCGGCTCGGCCGGCGCGTTGGTCGCGGCGGCAAGCTCCACGGATCGAACCGTCGCCACC
>JALYTM010000289.1 GCA_030854305.1 Candidatus Dormiibacterota bacterium | reverse complement strand
CCCCTGCGCCGCGCTGTCGCCGTGGAGGAGCTGTTGATCGAGCAGCTTCGGGTGCTGGAGACCATGAGCCCTGACGGGTTCATGCGTTTCCGCGACCCGCTGGCGCCGGCATCCGGCTTTCAGTCCACGCAGTTCCGCGAGATCGAGGCGCTCTCGGGTTCCGGCGACGAGCGCCACCTGCGCGACGTGGTGCGGAGTGAGGAGCAGCGCGCGCAGCTGTCGGACCGCCTGCAGGGACGCACCATGTACGACGCCCTCGGGAGCGCGATGCGGGCCGCCGGGCTGGCGATGCCGTCCGAACCGGGTGACCAGGCCCGTGAGACCCGCCTTGCGAGCCTCGCTGAGCTGTACCGGCACCACGAGGATCCTCCCCGGGCGCTGCTCCACATGGTGTGCGAGCTGTTCGTCGACCACGATGAGACGGTGGCTCGCTGGCGCCACCACCACGCCCTGATGGCCGCGCGCGAGATCGGCAGCCGGGGCGGTACCGGCGGCAGCCTGGGTGTGGAGTACCTCCGCACCACCATCGACCGGCGCTTCTTCCCCGAGCTCTGGGAGGCGCGGAACCGGCTGTGAGCACCATCGACAGGGAAGGGTGCGCCGACCGTGACCGCGCCGACCCGCTCGCCGCTTTCCGCTCACGGTTCGCCATCCCCGACGGGCTGGTCTACCTCGACGGCAACTCGCTGGGGGCACTGCCGCGCGAGACCATGGCAAGCGTTGAGACCGCCGTCGCCGGGGAATGGGGTGGCGGCCTGGTGCGCAGCTGGTCATCTGCCGGCTGGATGACCCTTCCCGTGCTGGTCGGCGACAAGATCGCGCGGCTGGTCGGCGCCGGACCGGGGGAAGTCATCGTCGGCGACAGCACCACCGTCTGTCTCTACAAGGTGGTGAGGGCAGCGCTGGCTATGCGCGCTGGGCGCCACCTGGTGCTCACCGAGACGGAGAACTTCCACACCGACCTCTACGTCGCCGATGCCGCCGCGCGTGACGCGGAGGCATCGCTCCTCGCGGTCCCGCGAGCCGAGCTGATGAACCGGCTGGGCGACGACGTGGCGGTGCTGCTCCTGACACACGTCGACTACCGCACCGGTGAGATGCATGACATGAGCGCGGTGACGTCCGCGGCGCACGAGGTGGGGGCGCTGGTGGTGTGGGACCTTTCCCACAGCGTGGGCGCGGTCCCGGTTGCGCTCGGCGCCGCCGGCGCCGACCTGGCTGCCGGCTGCGGCTACAAGTACCTCAACGGCGGGCCCGGCGCACCGGCATTCATGTACGTGCGTGGCGGGCTGCAGGACGACCTCATCAACCCATTGCCGGGCTGGCTCGGACACTCCGACCCGTTCGCGTTCGAGCCGCGGTTCCGGCCCGCCGCCGGCATCCGCTCGATGGTGACCGGGACCCCGCCGGTGCTCCAGCTGGTCGCTCTCAGCTCCGCGCTCGACGTCTGGCTGGACGCCGACATGGCCGCGGTCCGCGCCAAGTCGCTCGAGCTCACCGAGCTGTTCATCATGCTGGTGGAGCAACGGTGTGCCGGGGCCGGCTTCTCCGTCCTTTCGCCGCGTGAGCCGTCGCGCCGGGGATCTCAGGTGTCGCTGGGCCACCGCGACGGCTACGGCATCGTGCAGGCACTCGCCGAACATGACGTGGTCGCCGACTTCCGCGCTCCCGACACCTGCCGCTTCGGCTTCGCCCCTCTGTACCTGCGACACGTCGACGTGTGGGACGCGGTGGACCGGCTGTGCACCGTTCTCGACCAGCGAGCTCACCTCGACCCGCGCTTCGCCGTCCGGGCGGCGATCACCTGAGCTGAGGCTCAGCCGGGCTGGTCCGGTCGCGGCGTGCGCCACGCCGAGATCATGCTGATCGCCACGATGACCGCCACCAGGGCAATCGTGATCCTGCCGCTGTACTGGCCAAGGGTGTCCGCAACCCGCCGCGCCGGATCGCCGATCACGAACCCCAGCGACACCCACAGGCCGATCCACAGCAGGCTGCCCACGAAGTCGGTGGCGATGAAACGCCAGAAGTTGATGCGCGCGTCGCCCGCTCCGAAGTACAGCACATCGTTCGGAACCGGGAGGAAGTAGGCGAAGAGGATGGTCCACAGTCCCCAACGGCCGAAGAAGCGCTCGGCGCGCGTCGCCCGCCGGTGCCAGCGGCGGTCGTACTTCTCGAGGTAGCCGATCAGTCGCCGTCCGTAGCGCAGGCCGGCCCAGTAGTAGAAGGGGTCGGTGAGCATGATGTACGGCACGGGCGCCAGCAGCACCGCCCAGAGCGGTAGGCGACCCCCGGCCGCGAACGCGCCGGCGATGATCAGCGAGATGGTGCTGGCGCGCAGCAGCTCGGCCAGCAGAGGCGTGGTGAACTGCAACGCGGTGCCCAGCGGGATGCCCGCGTAGTAGTAGATCGACTTGGCCGCGATGGGGCCGAGGCAGAGCACGTCTTTGGCGTTCCATCCCCGTGGCGCCAGAGTGTGCTCGTCGTTGACCGGGAGCTCGGGCTCGGGGTCCGGTCCGTCGGGGGGCGTCGTGCTCACCGCGTCTGCGGCTTCGGAAGGGCGGCCGCGGGGCGCGGTGCGGTCGGCGGCCGCGACAGGATCAGCGCCACCGCCGAGAGGATGACGGCCGCGGCCACCAGCGTCTGCACGGTGACGCGCTCCTGGAGGAAGAGGGCGCCCAGGGCCACCGCCACCACCGGGTTGACGTAGGCGTAGGTGGCGACCGCCGTAGTCGAGACGGTGCCGAGCAGCCACACGTAACACGTGAAGGCCACGATCGACCCGAACACCACCAGGTACAGGACCGAAAGCCATCCGGCAAGCGTCACCTGGGAAGGGTGAAATCCATTGAACTCC
>JALYTM010000030.1 GCA_030854305.1 Candidatus Dormiibacterota bacterium | reverse complement strand
GGGCGGGCTGCAGTGGCGCGGCGGGATCGCTCATCCGCGTCTCCGACGTGCGGCCAGCGCGAACCCGGCGACCATGGAGGTGGCGGCGGCCGCGGCCATGGCCCACATGCGCCCGAGGTCTCGTGTGGTCACCACCGGGTCGGGCGGAAGCCCGTACACCTCCGGTTCGTCGAGAAGCAGGAAGAACGCGTGCGCACCGCCCACGCCGTCGCCTTCGTCCGCCCCGTACAGCTGCGCCTGGTCGACGCCGCGCCGGTGCAGCTCCGCGACGCGATCCGCCGCGAGCACGCGCAGCTCCTTGAGTGGCCCGAACTGGATCGACTTGGTCGGGCACGCCTGCGCGCACGCCGGCTCCATGTCGTCCTTGAGGCGGTCGTAGCACAGCGTGCACTTCCACGCCCGGCCGTCGTCCTGGCGGCGGTCGATGACGCCGAACGGACAAGCAGGGACGCAGTAGCCGCAGCCGTTGCAGACGTCCGACTGCACCACCACCGTGCCGAACTCGGTACGCGTGAGCGCACCGGTGGGACACACGTCGAGACATGCGGCGTGGGCGCAGTGCTTGCAGACATCGCTGGCCATCAACCAGCGCAACCCCTCGGCGCCGGGGGCGGCATCGAGCTGCACCGGTGTGCGCTGCTCGATGAAGGCGACGTGTCGCCAGGAGTTGGCCCCCAGCGCGCCGGTGTTGTCGTACGACTCCCCGGTCCAGCTCAGCCCGTCCTCGGGCACCTGGTTCCACTCCTTGCACGCCACCTCGCACGCCTTGCAGCCGATGCAGATCGAGGTATCGGTGAAGAACCCCATCTCCCGCGATGTGCCGTCGGGGTCGTGCGAGCGGATGTCGATGTCATGGCTGACGATGGTGGGGACCGAGGTCATGGGCGCTCCTGGTCCGGGCCGGGTGTGAGGTGTGCTCGCCGCCGGTACTCCGCGAGGAGCTCGAGCAGCGCCGGGCCATGTGGTCGGCGCCCGGGCCGGATGTCGCAGGTGGCGGCCTTGACCTCCTGGATGTGGACGTTGGGATCCAGCGACAGGTGGAACAGGTCGTTGGCGGAGTCACCGCGGCTGAGGCCGTTGGATCCCCAGTGGTAGGGGAGGCCCACGGTGTGCACGATGCGACCGCGAACGCGCAGCGGGCGAACACGCTCGGTGACCATCACCCGCGCCTCGATGACCGCCCGGGCACTGACCATCGTCGCCCAGTCCCCGTGCACGAGGCGCCGCTCTGCCGCCAACTCCGGCGACACCTCGCAGAAGAACTCCGGCTGCAGCTCCGCGAGGTAGCCGACGGACCGGCTCATACCGCCTGCGGTGTGGTGTTCGGTGAGGCGGTAGGTGGTGACCAGGTATGGGAAGACGTCCGACACCTGGGGCCGGTTCGGCGGGTGGTTGAGCGGGCTCAGGGGATGGGAGATCACCTGGCGGACGGGGTTGGAGACGTGGTCCGGGTACAGCGCATTGTCGAAAAGGGTCTCCTCGGGCTCGTAGTGCGTGGGCATGGGGCCGTCCTTGAGGCCCGCGGGAACGAACAGCCACCCTTTGCCATCCGACTGCATGATGAACGGCTCGGCCCCGCTCAGCGCCTTCTCACCGCGCGCACCCCGGGGTGGCTGATACGACGGCGCTTTGGTGGCGACGAAGTCGGGGATGTCGTCCCCCGTCCAGCGTTCCAATCCGGCATTCCACGACAGGTAGGACTTGCGCTCCGACCACGGCCGGCCCTCGGCGTCCGCCGATGCGCGGTTGTACAGCATGCGGCGGTTGGCGGGCCACGCCCATCCCCATTCGGGAGCAACCTGGTTCTGCTCGGCGCCCGGCTTGCGACGCGCAGCCTGGTTGACGCCCGCGGCGTAGACACCGCAGTAGATCCAGCAGCCACAGGAGGTGCTGCCGTCGGTCTCCAGCTCGGTGTACGACGTCAGCGGCTTCCCGCCCGGCGCCCACCCGTTGATCTCCCGGAGAACGGCGTCGGCACTGGGCTCCGCGATTCGCCCCTCCAGGGGGTAGTCCCACGCCAGGTCGAGCACAGGCCGGTCGCGCTGCTCCTGCGAAGCCGTCAGCTTCTCCCGGATGATTCGGCCGAGGTGGTACGTGAACCACAGATCGCTGCGCGCATCGCCGTTCGGCTCGACAGCGGCGTGGTGCCATTGCAAGAGGCGTTGGGTGTTGGTGAACGTGCCGTCCTTCTCGGTGTGCGCGGCGGCGGGCATCAGGAAGACCTCGGTGGCGATGCCTTCGGTCACCAGCTCCCCCGTCTCGATCTCCGGTGAGCGATACCAGAAGGATGCGGTCTCGATCTCGACGAGGTCGCGCACCACCATCCAGTCGAGGTTGGCCATCGCCATGCGGTTGAACCGTCCATTCGAGGATCCCACCGCCGGGTTCTCGCCCAACACGAAGAATCCCTTGACGGTGCCGTCGAACATTCCCTTCATGAACGTGTACACGGAGTGGTCGCTGTCGATGCGAGGCAGGTGGTCGAAGCACCAGTCGTTCTCGCGGGTGGCCGCGTCGCCCCAGTACGCCTTCATGAGGCTGACGAAGTACGACTCCATGTATGCCCAGAAGCCGGTGCTGGAGGTGTTCTTCTGGAGAAAGCCCGCCAGGCCACCCTCATCCTGCGCGTGCGGCATCGGGATGTACCCGGGAAGGAGGTTGTAGAGGGTGGGGATGTCGGTGGAGCCCTGGATGCTGGCATGGCCGCGCAAGGCGAGGATGCCGCCGCCGGGCCTGCCGATGTTGCCGAGCAGCAGCTGGATGATCGCGGCGGTGCGGATGTACTGGACGCCGACGGTGTGTTGCGTCCAGCCGACGGCATAGGCGAATGCCGAGGTGCGATCGCGTCCGGAGTTGTCACACAGTGTTTCAGCCACTTTCAGGAACAATGCCGCCGGCACGCCGCACGTGTCCTCGACGAACTCCGGCGTGTAGCGCTGGTAGTGGCGGCGGAGCAGCTGGAACACACACCGCGGGTGCTGGAGGGTGGCGTCCTGCGGTGGTTCAGCGTGCTCGAGCCGGATGCCTCCCGAGCCGGTGTTCTCGGCCGCGGCATGTTCTTCCTGCTCCCCATGGCCGGATGCGCCCGCAACATCCATGCCCTCGTACGACCACGAGCTGGCGTCGTACGTGCCCTTGCAGGCGTCGAAGCCGCTGAACACGCCGCCGAGGTCCTCGGTGTCGCGGAAGTCCTCGCTGATGATGGAGGCCGCGTTGGTGAACGCGGTGACGTACTCGCGGAAGTAGCGGTCATTGGTCAGGATGTAGTTGACGATCCCGCCGAGGAACGCGATGTCGCTGCCGGCACGCAAAGGCACGTGCAGGTCTGCCACCGCGCTGGTCCGAGTGAAGCGCGGGTCGACATGGATGATGGTGGCGCCGCGTTCCTTGGCCTCCATCACCCACTGGAATCCCACCGGGTGGCACTCCGCCATGTTGGAACCCTGGATGACGATGCAGTCAGCGTTCTGCAGGTCCTGCTGGAACGTGGTGGCGCCGCCGCGCCCGAAGCTCGTCCCCAAACTGGGGACCGTGGAGCTGTGTCAAATACGGGCCTGGTTCTCCACTTGGACGATTCCCAGCCCGGTGAAGAGCTTCTTGATCAGGTAGTTCTCCTCGTTGTCCAGGGTGGCCCCGCCCAGCGATGCGATGCCCAGGGTGCGATGGCACACGTGCTCGCCCTCACCGTCGCGGGCGGTGTCCTGCCATGTGGCCGCGCGGGTGGCGATCACCCGGTCGGCGATCATGTCCATCGCCCGGTCCAGCGGCAGCTCCTCCCAGGCGGTACCGTAGGGGCGCCGGTACTTGACGGTGTACTCCCGAGCAGGGCTAGTGACCAGGCTCCTGGCGGCCGAGCCCTTGGGGCAGAGCCGGCCGCGCGAGATCGGGCTGGCTGGGTCGCCCTCGATGTGGATGACCTGCTCGTTCTTCACGAAGACCTTCTGTCCACACCCGACCGCGCAGTAGGGACAGATCGAGTCGACCACGCGGTCGGCCGCGCTGGTGCGGGGCTGCAGCTCCCTGGTCCTCCGTGAGCGAACGGACTGCCCGAGGCCGAGAGGGTCCCTATCGGTGAGCTGACGCACCGCCGGCCAGCGCTTCAAGAACTTGATCGGTTGCATGCAGATCTCCTGAGCGAGCGTGGACGGCGTTCGGCGGCGGTCGCAGCCGCACCAAACCACGGGCGGCCGCTTTCGTCAACCGGTGTGACGGGTCGGCGGTCAGCTGGACAGCACCGCCAGGCCGGTCTCGGGGTCGAAGAAGTACAGAGCCTGGGGCGGAGCGGACAGTGCCACCTCGGAGCCCACCCCGAGCCTGTGCCTGGCGTTGACGATGGCCACCACGTCGCGCTCGTCGCTGAGGCCGTGGATCAGCTCGTCGTTGCCGAGGAACTCGATCACGTCGACCCGGACGGTCACCGTCATGCCCAGGCCCTCCGGGGCCCCCACGGCCAGGTGTTCCGGCCTGACCCCCATGGTCACGGTCTTGCCCCGGAGACGCCGCAGCATCGCTGCCTGACCGTCGTCGAGGCGCACGGTGGTTTTCCCACCGGTCAGTGTGGCGTCGCCGCTCTCGCCGTCGACCGCCAAGTCCACGAAGTTCATCGACGGGGAACCGATGAACCCGGCCACGAAACGGTTGCGCGGAGCGCTGTACATCTCCTTGGGCGTGCCCACCTGCTGCAGCACACCACCGTCGATGACGGCGATCCGGTCACCCATTGTCATCGCCTCGACCTGGTCGTGGGTCACGTAGATCATGGTTGCGGCCAGCCGTTGGTGGAGCCGCGCGATCTGGGCGCGAGTCGCAACGCGCAGCTTGGCGTCGAGGTTGGACAGCGGCTCATCCATGAGGAACGCCGAGGGTTCGCGCACGATGGCGCGACCAAGCGCGACGCGCTGGCGCTGACCTCCCGACAGAGCCCCCGGCTTGCGGTCGAGGAACGGCTCGAGGTCGAGGATGCGCGCCGCCTCGCGGACGGCGGTGTCGATCTGGCTCTTTGGGGTCTTGCGAAGCTGCAGTCCGAAAGCCATGTTGTCGAACACGCTCATGTGCGGGTACAGCGCATAGCTCTGGAACACCATGGCGATGTCACGATCACGCGGCGGCAGATCGTTGACGACGCGGTCGCCGATCTTCACCTCGCCACTGGTGATGTCCTCGAGGCCGGCGATCATACGCAGTGCCGTCGTCTTGCCGCACCCTGAGGGCCCGACGAAACAAACGAACTCACCGTCGGCGACGTCGAGGGTGAGCTCGTTGAGTGCGAGGGCTCCTCCCGCGTACCGCTTGGTCATCCGGTCGAGGACTACCCGTGCCATCGGTTGCGCCTCATTTCACCGCTCCGGCGAGCACACCGCGGACGAAGTAGCGTTGGAATGACAGGAAGACGATCAGCGGCGGCAGAATGGAGACCATCGCCCCGGTCGAGATGATCCAGTAGTTGGATGCGAAGAACGACGTCTTGCCGAACAGGAACAGCGTCAGGGTCTGGTGTTGGTTGCCGGCCAGGAAGACCAGTGCGACGAGCAGGTCGTTCCACACCCAGATGAACTGGAAGATCGCGAGCGACGCGGCCGCCGGCAGCCCCAGCGGCATGACCACGCGCCGGAACAGTGTCCACTCGCCGGCTCCGTCGATGCGACCCGCCTCGAGCAGGTCCCGGGGGATGCCCATGTAGAAGTTGCGCATCAGGAAGATCCCGAAGGGGAGTCCGAAAGCGACGTGGAAGATGATCACCCCGGGGATGGTGCCGAACAGGGACAAGCCGGTTGCCGAGTGGAAAGCCTTGAAGAGCTGCGCGACGGGGACGAGGGCGACCTGTATGGGGACCACCAGCAGGCCCACGATCGCCAGGAAGACCGCGGTGCGACCCCGCCACCGACCGAACACGAGCGAGTACGCCGAGAGGCTGGCGATCACCGTCACAAGGATGGTGGTGGGGATGGTGATCACCGCCGACGTGATCAGCGAGTCGAGGAGGCCGCCGGGAGCCAGTCCCTGCCCGAACAAGGCCTTGTAGTTGGAGATGGTGAGCTGCGCCGGCGCAGTCAGCACGGTCCACCACCCAGTCTGGCCGAAGGCCCCCTCCGGCCGCAGCGAGACGATCACCAACCCGATGGTGGGGACCAGCCAGAAGATGGCGATAACCGCGAGCACGATGTTGAGCACCGGCCGGGCGCCCCGCAGGCGGCTGGGCACGTGCACCCGCCGCCGTTGCGCGACCGTCGGTGCCACTGTGGTGAGCATGCTCATCCGCGGATCCGCCTGATGTTGAACAGCATCGCCGGAACCACGAGGATGAAGAGGATCACCGCGATCGCGCTCGCCAGACCGTAGTTACCGGTCCCCGTGAAACCGTAGTTGTACATTGCCAGCGCGAGCGTGTTGGCGTCCCCCTGAGATGAGCCGGGCGCCATGTTGATGATGATGTCGAACAACTTCAGCACGTTGATCAGCATCGTCACCAGGACTACGACGAGTACCGGGGCAAGCATCGGCACGGTGACGCGTCGAAGCGTCTGCCACTCGCTGGCACCGTCGATCTTGGCCGCCTCGAGCACTTCGCGGTTCAGCGCGGCCAGGCCGGCACCGATGATCACCATCGCGAAACCGGCCCAGATCCAGAGGTAGGCGATGATCATCGCGATGTCGACCAGTGGGACGCTCAGGATGGCGGAGGCCGTCTGGCTGAGGCTCGACGTCGGCGTGATCGACTGCGTCCCCAGGAAGAAGATGCCCGTGAAGCCGCTCTTGAAGTTGCCGGCCTCAACCTGTACGCGGTAGCTGCCGCTGCCCACACCGGTGAACGCGAACGACCCGTCGGCCTTTGTAGTTGTCGAGGCAACATTGTTTCCCGTGGCGTTCAGAAGGGAGAGGTGCAGCCCGGGCAGTCCGTCCTCGTCCGAGTAAACCTGGCCGCGGCTCGACGGGTGTGTGGGCGAGAAGTCTCGCCAGGCGAGACCTGTGATCGCTCCATTTGATGCAGTTGGTGGCGCGGCCGGTCGAGCTCCGACCAGCTGCAGCGTCGGCAGGCTGATGCCGACCAACCCCAGCTTCACGGTGTTTCCGGACGAGACCGTCGCCGTGCTCTGCAGCGTGCCGCCCGGCCCCGCGTGGAGCCCGGTGGCGGCGAGGCCGGCAACCGTCTGCCCGGCGCCTGCGTCCACGGGGTAGAACCCCGGCGGGTTGAACCAGTTGCTGACTGTTTCGGCGGTCGCGTTGACCAGCCCGATGTGGGGGTCGAGGTCGAAGATGGTGCGCCACACCAAGCCGGACGCGGTGGCGCTGAAGATGATCGGCATGAAGATGACCGTCTTGAACGCGGTGGACCATCGAATCCGCTCGGTGAGCACCGCGAACACCAGTCCCAGGAACGTGACCAGGAACGGGAAGACGATGAACCAGATCACGTTGTTGCGGAACGTGACCAGGATGCTGGCCGTCGAGAAGATCTCCTGGTAGTTGTGCAGCCCCACGTAGTTCGTCGCCGACGCGTCGAAAACGCTGTTGCGGAATGTCGCCAGCAGTGGGTACACAGTGACGACGACCAGCCAGATCGCGCCCGGAGCGAGGAAGAGCAGAGACCCCAGGTGTCCGCCACCGCGACCCTTCCGGCCGGGTCGGCCGCCCACGGTTGGGAGGACTCCTCCGATCGCGCCGGTGCCGTCGGGCGCGGGGAGTGCAACCGGCACCGCACCCAGCACGTGCTGACGGGATCGCCGATCGAGAGGGAGAGAGGCCACTCAGCGGTCCGGGGTGGTCACCCGGTCGGCGTGTGTGTCGTGGTGGTCACCATCGCGGGGCCGATGCTAGAGCGCCGCGCTCTTAATGGCAACGAGAGAAGGTCGTCGCCAGGGGTGTTGACCTCAGGCCCATCCGAGACCAGTATCTGGGTGGCCCGTAACCCGGGCAGGGCGGCCGCGGGCTGTCTGCCGGTCAAGGAGGGACATCGTGATGAGCAGCGCACGCAAGGCGAGCCGGATGGCTCTCGTCGCCTCGATCGCCCTGGTAGGGGCGGCATGCGGATCGACCAGCACCCCGAGCCCGTCAGGCTCGTCCTCCTCGACATCACAACAGATCGGCGGAACGATCAATCTGTGGGCGGAGTGGACGGCCGCCGAGCAGGCTGCCTTCCTCGCGTCATTGCAGCCGTTCGAAACGGAGACGGGAATCACCATCAACTACACCGGCAAGGGCAGCAACACTGACACCGCGCTGACCTCGGCAGTGCAGGGTGGCGCCCCGCCCGATGTTGCCCTGGTTCCCGATCCCGGCACCGTGACGACGCTCGCGACCAGCAATTCAATCAAAGATCTGACCGGCATTCTCGGGGGGCTGACGTCCAACTATGGATCTGCATGGAACCAGCTCGCGACCGTCAACGGCAAGGTCTACGCTGTGTGGTTCAAGGGCGCCAACAAAAACACCATCTGGTACAACCCCGCTGAGTTTGCTGCGGCCGGCATCAGCTCGGCGCCCACGACGTGGGAACAGCTCGTCACCGACGCCGCGCAGCTGAAGTCAGCCGGCATCACGCCCGTTTCGCTGTGCACGGACGTCGGCTGGCCCGTGGCCGACTTCTTCCAGAACGTCTACCTCAAGTCGGCAGGTGCCGCCGCGTACAACAAGCTCGCCACGCACGCGACGAAGTGGACGGACCCGACTGTGACCACCGCGCTGACCACGATGGCCCAGCTGGTGGGGCAGCCGTCGTACCTCGCCGGCGGCCTGCAGGGTGCGCTCTCGAACTCGTACCCGGACTGCGTCGACAAGGTGTTCCCCAAGCCGCCCGCACAGCCGCAGGCGGCCATGGTGGTCGAAGCCGATTTCGTGGTGTCGGAGATCACCACCAACTCATCCACCTACGCGCCTGGAAACACAGGCACGGGCGGTGCGACCTGCACCACCGATGCCTCGAAGACGCCGTGCTACAACTTCTTCGCCTTCCCGCCGCTGGCAGCTAACAGCGCCAATGCGAGCGCCATCCAGGGAGCGGGTGACGCCGCGGTGATGCTCAAGGACACCCCCCAGACAGAGGCGCTGATCAAGTACCTCGCAGGACCCAACGGCGCGGCGATCTGGGCGCACCTCGGTGGGTTTGCGTCGCCGAACAAGACGGTGCCGATCAGCTCGTATCCCGACCCTGTGGCCCAAGCGGATGCCAAGGCGCTGGTCAACGCGAGCAGCTTCGTGTTCAGCCTCGACGACCTCCAGGGCAGCTGGGAGCACGCGATGTGGCAGGACCTGCTCAACTTCGTCAAGGATCCGAGCAGTTCCAGCGTCAGCACCATCGAAGCCACGATGGACCAGCAGGCGACCGCCGCACTGGGTCACTAGCGCTCGCTAACGTTTGCCGCGTGGTGCCGGGTGGCCGGTTCCCGGCACCACGCATCGGCCACCGCACCAGGAGTCGCCTGACGCCGGTGGCTGGCCGGCAGTGGGTGGTCGCGGCCGGACGTGAACGGTCTGCCGGTGCTGGCCGCCTGGCCTGTGCCGGGGCTGGGCGAGTCCGCGGAACGCGCCCAGCACCGCTCCCGCCCCCGGTCGCGGTAGCGTTGGGGTGCGACACGTGGCCCACGCAGGGCCGCGGCATTCGGCACGGACGGTGGGTCGCCACGGATACGATTGACGCATGGCGATTCATCCTGCGGAGGAGAGGACGACCCCCGGAACGGCGGACGTCGCGCCAACGCGCCCAGCACCGACCCCGGCGGATGCCGCCACCGCAACCCTGCACCGCCGACTGTCCCGCGCGATCGGCCACGACCAGTGG